>JBKPKI010000029.1:0-10562 GCA_046731055.1 Actinomycetota bacterium
CGGCCGTCGACCCCGCCCGTGGCCTCGAAGGCCGGAGCCATGACGTCGCAGGCGTTGCGCACGTCGTCGGTCGTCATCTCGAAGACGGCGTCGTCGACGCTGGTGCCCGCGGCGGCCAGCTTCTCGAGCTGGTCGTCGTAGGCGGTCCCCTTCGACATGGCCAGCTGGAAGATCGTCGGGTTCGTCGTGACCCCGACGACGTTGCGGACCTTGACCAGCTCGGCGAGGTTGCCGGTGTCGAGCCTGTCGCGGGAGAGGTCGTCGAGCCAGATGGACACGCCGGCGTCGGAGAGGGCCTGGAGGTTGTCGTTGGTCATGCTGCTCAGCTCCTGTGGTCGAGGTCTGCTGTCTGCCGGGTATGCCCGTGGCCGGTTGGCCGTGCCGGGCTCAGGTCGACGCGGCGGCCTTGGTCGCGGCGCTCTTCTTCGGTGCGGTATCGGTGAGGCTGCCGTTCTGTTGCGACCGGGGGTTGACGTCCTCGACCGGGGCGACCGTGGCAGCGACGCGGGCGGCCTTGAGGGAGTCCTTGGCCGCCTTGACGGTGGCCTCGGGAGTGATGCCGAACTCACGGAACAGGGTCTTGTAATCCGCCGAGGCGCCGAAGTGCTCGAGCGAGATGATCCGGCCCGCATCGCCGACGTAGTCGCGCCAGCCCAGGCCGACGCCGGCCTCGATGCTCACGCGAGCCCGGATGTCCGGGGGCAGCACCTTGTCGCGGTAGCCCTTGGTCTGCCGTTCGAACCACTCGCGGCACGGCATGGACACCACACGCGTACGGATTCCGGCCTTTTCCAACGTCTCCCTGGCCGCGACCGCGATGCTCACCTCAGAGCCCGTCGAGATGAGGATGACGTCGGGAAGGGACTTCCCGTCCGGGCCGCCGTCCACGAGGACGTAGGCGCCCTTCGCCGCGTTGCTCGCCTTGGCATGCCGACTGCGGTCGACGACCGGCAGGTTCTGCCGGGTGAGGATGAGACCGGCTGGTTTGTCGTTCACCAGGATCGCGTCCCAGCAGGCCGCGGTCTCGTTGGCGTCCATCGGCCGGACCACGTCGAGTCCGGGCATCGCGCGCAGCGCCGCCAGGTGCTCGACCGGCTGGTGCGTCGGGCCGTCCTCGCCGAGGCCGATCGAGTCGTGCGTCCAGACGAAGGTGACGGGGATGCCTTGGATGGCCGCCAGCCGCACCGCCCCTCGCATGTAGTCGGAGAAGACGAGGAAGGTGCCGCCGTAGGGACGGGTGAGGCCCTCGAGGGCGATGCCGTTGAGGATGCAGCCCATCCCGAACTCACGGATGCCGAAGTGCAACGTCCGGCCGCCGGGGTCGCCGGGCCACTCCTTGGTCTGCTTCTCGGTGGGGATGAAGGAGGGTTGGCCGGCCATCGTCGTGTTGTTGGACTCGGCCAGGTCGGCCGAACCACCCCAGAGCTCCGGCATGACGTCGGCGATCGCGTCGAGGACCTTGCCGGACGCCGCGCGCGTCGACATGCCCTTCTCGGTGTCCGCCGGGAATGACGGCAGCGCCTTCTGCAGGCCGTTCGGCACCTTGCCCGCCAGCATCCGGTCGACGAGGGCGGCCCCGTCGGCGTTGCCCTTGCGCCACACGGCGTACCGCTTGTCCCACTCCTTGTGGGCAGCCTTGCCGCGCCGCACGACCTTGCGGGTGTGGTTGAGGACCGTCCGCTCCACCGGGAAGCGCTTCTGCGGGAAGCCCAACAGCTCGTGGGTGTTGTCGACCTCCTCGTCTCCGAGCGCGGAGCCGTGGGCCTTGCCGGTGTCCTGCTTCGTCGGGGCGGGCCAGCCGATGATGGTGCGGAGGATGATGATGGACGGCTTGTCGTTGACCCTCTTGGCCGCCTCGAGGGCAGCGAGCAGCTCGTCGACGTTCTCCACGTAGCGGTGGCCGCCGTCCTTGTCGGCGGTGTCCTTGCGCCAGTCCACCGTCTGCACGTGCCAGCCGTAGGCGTCGTAGCGCTTCCCGACGTCTTCGGAGAAGGAGATGTTGGTGTCGTCCTCGATCGAGATGTGGTTCTGGTCGTAGATCAGCGTGAGATTGCCGAGCTCCTGGTGGCCGGCGAGTGCGCACGCTTCGTGGCTGACCCCCTCCATGAGATCGCCGTCGGAGGCCATGACGTAGATGTGGTGGTCGAAGACGCTCTGCCCCGGCTTGGCGTCCGGGTCGAGCAGGTGCCGCTGCCGGCGCTGCGCGAAGGCCATGCCCACCGCCGACGCGAGGCCCGAACCCAGCGGTCCGGTCGTGATCTCTACGCCAGGCGTGTGGTGCACCTCAGGGTGACCGGGAGTCAGGCTGCCCCATGTGCGCAACGACTCGAGGTCCTTAATCTCCAGGCCGTAACCCGAAAGGTAGAGCTGGATGTACAGGGTCAGGCTGGTGTGCCCGCAGGACAGGACGAACCGGTCGCGACCCAACCAGGTGGGATCCGACGGGTCGTGCGTCATGACGTGCTGGAAGAGCAGGTATGCCGCCGGGGCCAACGACATGGCCGTGCCGGGATGGCCATTCCCGGTCTTCTGAACGGCATCGGCAGCCAGGATGCGAACGGTGTCGACGGCCCGGACGTCAAGGTCGGTCCATCCCGCCTTTTGGGCCACCGGTCGCGACAGATCCGGGCTGCGCTTGGCGAGCGGATCGGAGCTCGAGCGGCGGGCGGATCGGGTTGCCGAGGGCGGGGTCACGGAGTCTCCTTCGAAGCCGGTGCCGGTCGTTTCCGAGCCTAGTCCTGAGCCTGTGCCCAGCAACACGCCACATCATGCGCCGGGCGGCTTACCGATCCGCCGTCTCGACGCCCGGGATAGACTCGCGCTCGACTCCGCCGCCCCTGCCCGCCACGTCGGTTCCCATGGTCGGCCCGCCCTTTCGCGAAGGACTCCGTGACCGCTCTGGACCCCCGCGCCGACCTGTCGCCGGCCCCCGCTCGCCACGGTCGCGGAGCGGTCTTCGTCGTGGGCCAGTACGTCGCGCTCACCAAGCCGCGGATCATCGAACTGCTCCTGATCACAACGGTGCCCGTGATGTTCCTGGCCGCGCGGGGCGTGCCGTCGTTGTGGCTCGTGGTGGCGACCCTGGTCGGCGGGACGATGTCGGCCGGCGCCGCCAACACGCTCAACTGCTACCTCGACCGCGACATCGACGCAGTGATGCACCGGACCAGCAGCCGGCCACTGGTGACCGGCACGGTGTCGCCGAGAGCGGCGCTCGTCTTCGGCATCGCGCTCACGGTGGCGTCGACACTGTGGCTGGGTCTGCTCGTCAACTGGCTCAGCGCCGGCTTGGCGTTGGGTGCACTGCTGTTCTACGTGGGCGTCTACACCGCGTTGCTCAAGCGCCGGACCGCGCAGAACATCGTCTGGGGCGGGGCGGCGGGATGCATGCCCGTGCTCGTCGGCTGGTCCGCGGTCACCGACTCCCTGGCCTGGACTCCCTTCGTCCTCTTCGCGGTCGTGTTCTTCTGGACTCCACCCCACTACTGGCCGCTGTCGATGAAGTTCAAGGACGACTACGCGGCCGCGCACGTCCCGATGCTGCCGGTGGTCAAGCGGTTCGTCGTGGTGGCGCGGCAGGTGGTCGCCTACTCCTGGGCGATGGTGGCGGCCTCCCTGCTGCTCGTGCCGGTGGCCCCGATGGGTTTGGTCTACCTGATCGGCGCGGCCGTGTCCGGGGCGTTGTTCGTCGGCGAGGCTCACCGCCTACTGCGGGCCGCGAAGGCGGGCGCCGGTCCGGCCGTCCTACGGCCGATGCGGCTGTTCCACTTTTCCATCACGTACCTGACGATTCTCTTCGTCGCGGTCGCGCTCGACCCCCTGCTCTACGTGCCCGTCTGGCGGTGACGCCCCGAGAGGCTCAGAGCGGGTTGCGGCGGAGGTTCATGACGCCGAGCGTCATGGTCACGACGAGCAGCGACGCCCCCAGCATGTGCAGGCCGACGAGCACCTCGGGCAGCCCGGTGAAGTACTGCACGTAGCCGATTGCACCCTGCAGCAGCGTCACGACGAGCACACCACGCCAGGTGGCCCTTGCCCGGTCTGAGGAGCTGGTCAGCCTGATCGCCACCAGCACGGCCACTACGAGCCCGGCGAAGAGCATGACCAGGTCGGCGTGCAGCCAGGCGACCGACCGCGGGTCGAACCCGGTCCGGGCCGGTTGCTCCGCATCACCCGAGTGCGGGCCGGATCCGGTGACGATCGTGCCGAGGACGAGGACTCCGGCGCCCACGGCCGCCGTGACCCAGGCCAGCGTCGCCGCAAGCTTGGGAACCAGCAGCTCACGCGGCCCGAGCTCGGCGGTCCCGTCAGGCGACCATCCGTCCTCGGCCCCCCGCAGCAGCATGGTGGCCAAGGCCACCATGACCATCGAGAGGAGGAAGTGGAACGCCACGACGACCGGGCTCAGGGTCATCCGCACGGCGATGCCGCCCACCACGGCCTGGAGGCCCACGCCGGCGACCAGCGCGACCGCGACGACGACGAGCGGGCGACGACGACGCATACGGGTGAGGACGACCCACACGCAGGCCAGGGCGAGCAAGCCGACCACACCGGTGAGGGTCCGGTTGCCGAACTCGATGAACGGGTGGATCCCCTCCTCGTGATGGGGAACCGGGGTGAAGGAGCCCGGAACGCACTCGGGCCAGGTGGGGCAGCCGAGGCCGCTGCCGGTGAGCCGGACGATGCCGCCGGTCACGACGATGACCACCTCGCCGACCAGGTTGGCGACGAGGATCGGCCGCACGAGCGAAGGCCGGACGGCGGGCAAGCGCACGCGCGTCACCCTAAGCGGTGAGCTCCTTGGCCATGAGGCCGACCACGTGACCGGGCTCGCCTCGTCGGCCCACCTCGTGGTAGCCGCGGCGCTCGTGGAAAGCCAACGACCCGAGGTTGGGCGGGTCGACGTTGACCTCGAGCGTCATCCGGCCGAAGCCGTGCGCGATCTCCTCCATCGCGTCGTAGACGAACGCCGCCAGGCCCCGGCGCCGCATCTCCTCGGCGATGACGATCCGGTCGAGGTAGTAGAACGACTCGCCGTAGCGGCTCGCGAACCAGCGGTAGTTGTCCGAGTCGTAGTCACTGCCGGGGGCCATGGTGACGACGAACCCGACGACGCCCTCGTCCACCTCGACGACGTCCGCGTGGTCGGAGACGCCCACCAGCCACATCAGCCGCTGGGCGTCCAGTGGTGACAACAGCTCGACGTGCAGGTGGTTCAGTCCGAGCACCGCGGGCACGTCGGCTTGGCTGATCGGACGAAGGCTGGGCGACGGCGTCACGGGACGAGCCTGGCAGCCGCCCAGGGCAGGGCCTCCTGGAGCGCCTGGGTCCACGTGTCGAAGTCGTGGCCGCCGGGGCGGGCGTGATACTCGACCGGAAACCCCGCGCCCGCCAGCGTATCCGCGAACTCCTCGAGCGGCGGCAGGACGGTCGCCTCGTCCTCACCGACGTCGAGCCACATCGGCGGTGCGGCCTCGGGGTCGAGCTCGGGCCAGTAGTCGGCCGGGCTGTTGGCGGCCACGCGCTGCTCCCAGTCGGGTGTGCCGAAGAGCGCTTCGTTGCCGCCGTCGATGGCGTCGGGCTCGCAGACCGTCAGAGCCGAGAACGCGAGGATGACCGAGAAGACGTCGGGGTGCTTGAGCCCGAGGTTGAGCGCGCAGAAGCCGCCCATCGAGTACCCGCCGATGGCGCGGTGCCTGGCGTCGGGGATGGTCCGCAGCTGGGTGTCGGCGGCGGCCACGACGTCCTTCACGACGTAGGTCTCGGCATTGCCCTGCGACGGGGTGTCCACGCACAGGCTGTCGCCCTCGGGCTCCTGCAGCACGGTCGGCATCACGAGGATGACCGGGTGGCCGGACCGGGCGACAGCCAGACCGGTGTCCGCGGCCGAGCCGGAGTCGAGCCAGTCGGTGCTCCGGCCGGGGTTGCCATGGGTCAGAACGACGACGGGGAACCGGCGGTCGGGCTCGGAGAAATACTGCGGCGGCAGGTAGACCTGCGCGTCGAACGCGCCGAAGTGGGACGCGGTGTCGGATACGGAGATGCGGGCGGCTGCGCCTCGCTCCAGCTCGACGTTGCTCGTCGGGTGGATCCGGTCGACCATGGGATACTGCGGGGTCCCGATGAGCACGCCCAAGGTGGGGTATGCGTCCAGTCTCGTGTTCACGAGGGCGGCGCCGGCCGCGCCCACCCCGATGACGGCGACCACCACTCCGGCGCGACGCCAGCCGGGCGAGCGCCGGGCGGCGACCGATTCGGCTGCGCCGACGAGTGCCAGCGCCACCAGCGCAAGCACCACGCGGGTTCCCGCCAGCGGAATGCCCGCGAGAATCTCGGTCACGGTGTGACCGCCGGTCCTAGTCCGACCACCGGAAGGTCCAGGCGGTCAGCGCCGTGGCGACCGATGCCCACGCGGCGAGGACCAGCACCGGGCCGGCCAGAATCGCTCCGTCAAGGAACGCCGCTCGCAGACCGTCTCCCAGCGCCGCAGAGGGCAGAACGCCGACGACGCCCGCGACCGCCGCCGGGAGCTCCGTGCGCGGGACGACGACTCCACCTACCAGCAGCAAGAAGACCCAGACGAGGTTGGCGACGGCGAGGACGCCTTCGGCGCGCAGCGTTCCTGCGAGGAGGAGGGCGAGCGCCACGAAGGCCCAGGTACCGAGAAGGAGGAAGAGCACCGCATACAGGAAGCCGATCGGTTCCGGCTGCCAACCCAGCGCCAGCCCGACACCGCCAACGAGACACCACTGGACGACCTCGACCGCGAGGGTGGCCAACGCCTTTCCCCACAAGAGCCCGTCGCGGCCGAGCGGAGTGGTGCCGAGCAGGCGCAGCACGGACGCTCGCCGGTCGAACCCGGTGGCGATGGCCTGCGCGGTGAACGCCGCCGAGATGACGCACAACGCCAGCACCCCGGGCGTCGCCACGTCGATGCGACGGCCGTCGCCGAGTGAGGGGACAGTCGTCAGGGCCAGACCGAAGAGGGCGCCCAGCGGCAGCACGATCGACACGAGGAGCTGCTCACCGTTGCGGAGCAGGGTGCCCGCCTCGAAGCGAGCCTGCCCGAGGACGCGCGCCGACCGGGCGGCCGGAAGGGTCACGATGCGGCCCGCCGGGTCAGGCCGAAGTAGACCTGTTCCAGAGTGCCCGTTCCGACCACCTCGGCCGGGCGCCCCTGCGCGACAGTGCGGCCGTCGCTGACGATGACGAGGTGGTCGGCGAGCCGCTCGGCCTCCTCGAACGAGTGCGTCGTGACGACGACGGTGGTCCCGACCGACCGGATCTCGTCGAGCAGGTCGTAGACGTCGAGCCGGCCGTGCGGATCCAGGCCGGCCGTCGGTTCGTCGAGGAAGACCACGTGCGGCCGCCCGACCAGCGCGGCGGCGAGGGCGAGGCGCTGGTGCTGGCCGCCGGACAGCCGCCGGACGGTGCTCCGCGCGACGTGGTCGATGCCGAGCCGGTTCGCCAATGCGGAGACGTCGGCGGGGTCCGCATACAGGCCGGCGAGGTGTCGTAGCAGGCGCATCGGCGTGGTGCCGGTCGGCAGGCCACCGGACTGCAGCATCACCCCGACGCGGGCCCGGTGCTCCGGCCCGGCGCGCCACGGGTCGTTGCCCAGGACAGCCACCCGGCCTTCGTCCGGGCGCTGAAGCCCCACCGCGCACTCGACCGCTGTGGTCTTGCCGGCGCCGTTCGGACCGAGCACCGCCGTAACGGCGGCGGCCGGCGCCGACCAGGACATCCCGTCGCAGGCGGACACGCGGCCGAACCGCCGGACCAGCCCGTCGAGACGCACCGAGGTCTCGACCGCGCTCACGAGCGGCGAGTGTAGATCGGCCGGCTAAGGAGCCACCCAGCCCGCCGACAACCCCGCACGTGCGGAGAAGTCGGGCGTCGATGTCGGGAATGTCGGAAAACTTCTCCGCACGTGCGGGGAAGTTGGGCGAAGCCTGGCTGCGTGCACACCGTGGCCGCGCGGCAGGTTAGGGGATCCTTGCTATCGGCTCCCAGGCAATTACGTCACAATGGTGTGGTGTTTATCGGGAGCGACGAGCAGCGCACACGCGAGCGCGTGCTCGCTGCCGTCTCCGAGCACGGTCCCGTCACTGCGGCCGAGGTCGGGCGACTGCTGGGCCTCACCCCCGCAGCGGTTCGCCGCCATCTCGACGCCCTGGCCGACCACGGCGCCGTCGAGGAGCACCAACCGGCCCCATCGCCAACCCCAGGACATCCTCGCGGGCGGGGTCGTCCAGCCCGGGCCTACGTGGTGTCCGAGCGGGGGCACGGCTCCCTGCCGGGCGCTTACGACGAGCTGGCCGCTCAGGCGCTGCGCTACCTCGACGAGCACGGAGGGCCAGACGCCGTAGCCGCCTTTGCTCGCGAGCGGGTCGCCGGCCTCGAGAGCCGGTATGCGACGCGCCTCGCCGACGCCGGGCACGACGTCGCCGATCGCGCCGAGGTGCTCGTCGAGGTGATGACCGAGGACGGCTTCGCCGCGTCCGCTCGTCCTGTCGCCGCCGGCTCGCTCCACGGGGTCCAGCTGTGCCAGGGCCACTGTCCGGTCGGCCGGGTGGCGGAGGAGTTCCCCCAGTTCTGCGACGCCGAGACTGAGGCGATCTCCCGTCTGCTCGGCGTGCACGTCCAGCGGCTCTCCACCCTGGCTCGAGGCGCCCACGTCTGCACCACCTTCGTCCCCACGACCGCCTTGTCCCGCGTCACAGCCGGCCCGGGAACACCGGAGCCCGCCGCGGGCTTGGACCTAGAGACCCCGAAACCCGAAAGGGCATCCCGATGAGCACCCACATCGAAGAGCTCAACCCCGGCCTGAAGGACCTCGGCCGGTACGAGTACGGCTGGGCCGACAGCGACGCTGCCGGCGCTGGCGCGCGCCGTGGTCTCTCCGAGGACGTCGTCCGCGACATCTCCGCGCGCAAGAACGAGCCGCAGTGGATGCTCGACCTGCGGCTCAAGGCACTGCGCCTCTTCGACAAGAAGCCCATGCCCGCCTGGGGCTCCGACCTGACCGGCATCGACTTCCAGAACATCAAGTACTACGTGAAGTCGACCGAGAAGCAGGCGACCACCTGGGACGAGCTGCCGCCGGACATCAAGAACACCTACGACAAGCTCGGCATCCCCGAGGCGGAGAAACAGCGGCTCATCGCCGGCGTGGCGGCTCAGTACGAGTCCGAGGTGGTATACCACCAGATCCGCGAGGACCTCGAGGAGAAGGGCGTCATCTTCCTCGACACCGACTCCGGCCTACGCGAGCACGAGGACCTGTTCCGCGAGTACTTCACCTCGGTGATTCCCGCCGGCGACAACAAGTTCGCCTCGCTCAACACCGCGGTGTGGTCGGGCGGCTCGTTCATCTACGTGCCGCCGGGTGTCCACGTCGACATCCCGCTGCAGGCCTACTTCCGGATCAACACCGAGAACATGGGCCAGTTCGAGCGGACCCTCATCATCGCCGACGAGGGCTCCTCCGTGCACTACGTCGAGGGCTGCACCGCCCCGATCTACTCGTCAGACTCGCTGCACTCCGCCGTCGTGGAGATCATCGTCAAGAAGAACGCGCGGGTCCGTTACACGACGATCCAGAACTGGTCGAACAACGTCTACAACCTCGTCACCAAGCGGGCCACCGCGGCCGAGGGCGCGACGATGGAGTGGATCGACGGCAACATCGGTTCCAAGGTGACGATGAAGTACCCCGCCGTCTACCTTCTCGGGGAGCACGCCAAGGGCGAGACGTTGTCGATCGCCTTCGCGGGGGAGGGCCAGCACCAGGACGCCGGCGCCAAGATGGTCCACCAGGCGCCCAACACGTCCTCGACGATCGTCTCCAAGTCGGTCGCGCGGGGCGGCGGCCGCACCTCCTACCGGGGGCTGGTCCAGGTCATGGAGGGCGCGTCGAACTCGAAGTCCACGGTCCGCTGCGACGCGCTCCTCGTAGACCAGATCAGCCGGTCGGACACCTATCCCTATGTCGACGTCCGCGAGGACGACGTGCAGATGGGCCACGAGGCCACCGTGTCCAAGGTCTCCGCCGACCAGCTCTTCTACCTGCAGTCCCGTGGGCTTACCGAGGAGGAGGCCATGGCGATGATCGTGCGCGGGTTCGTGGAACCCATCGCGCGCGAGCTGCCCATGGAGTACGCCCTCGAGCTCAACCGGCTCATCGAGCTGCAGATGGAAGGAGCAGTCGGCTGATGCCGCTGTTGGAGAAGACCGCCGGGTTCGCCGGCGGTCCGAGTAAGGGCGCGCATACCGACTCCGCGGCGGCGTTCGTCCCCGACCAGTCGCGCGCCGAGCGCCCCACGTCGTTCGACGTCGCGACCTTCCCCATCCCGACCGGGCGCGAGGAGGAGTGGCGATTCACGCCGGTCGACCGGCTGCGCTCGCTGCTCACCGACATGCCCACCGAGGACGGCGCGGTCGAGTATGCGGTGACGGCACCGGACGGGGTCCGCGTCGGGACGCTGGCCGCCGGCCAGGCGCCTCGTGGGACCGTCCTGGTGCCGGCCGACCGCGCCGCGGTCGTCGCCAACGCGAAC
>JBKPKI010000030.1:0-5551 GCA_046731055.1 Actinomycetota bacterium
GTGACAACCTGCGCCTCACGACGCTCGAGGAGGAGCTGGAGACCCGGACGCTCGTCGTTGCGAGCGGCCCCAAGAACGTCGCCCTGATCCCCGCGATGGCCGCCAATCTCGCCTGTCATATCTGCTCGCTGACCGCGGACCACTACCGCAACGCCGCGGCGCTGCCGGAAGGAGCCGTGCTCGTCGTCGGCGGCGGGCAATCCGGCGGGCAGATCGCCGAGGACCTCGTGGACAGCGGCCGCGAGGTGTGGTGGTCGACGAGCCGGATCGGCCGGTACCGCGCGCGCTACCGCGGCCGCGCTCTGCTGGACTGGCACGTCGCGGCCGGCTGGTGGGCGACGCCGCCCGACGCCCTGCCGGACCCTGCGGCAATGCGGACGGCCACGCCGCTCATCGCCTCCAACGGCCGCGACCTCGGCATCCCCAAGCTCGGCCGGATGGGCGTCAAGCTGCTGGGCCGCCTCGCTGAGGTCGACGGCACTCGCCTCGGCTTCGTCGGTGACGTCGCGGACTTCGTGGCCTTCGGCGACAAGGTCGCGGCGGAGCTGGACAAGATCGCCGACGACTACATCGCGGCAGCGGGAATCGACGCTCCGCCGGCCGAGCCGGACGACGGACGGGGCCCCATCGACGCGCCGGCGCGACCCACCCTCGACCTCGACCACGAGGGCATCACGACGGTCGTGTGGTGCACCGGGTTCGGCGGGGACTACCGGTGGCTCCCGGAGGTGGACACGGACGCATACGGGATGCCCGTGCTCGACCGGAGCGGGGCCGCGGTCGGTGACCCGGCGATCCGGTTCGTCGGCCTGCCGTGGCAGTCGACCCGAGCGTCCGCCATCCTCCACGGCATGCCGCTCGACGCCGGCCGCGCCGTCGACGGCGTCACCGAGCGACTGGCCGGTTAGTCGGGGTCCCCGCGAAGTATCGGAGCGGAGCGGAGAACTTCGTGGGGTGACCTAGACGCCGAGCTGCGTTGCGTGTTGGGAGCGAGCGCGCTGCTCGGCCATGTGCTCGTCGAACTCCTCCCGCCACGAGTCGCTCACCGAGATGCCGGTCTTGCGTGCCTCCTCGGTGCTGAGCTCCACCGGGAAGCCGAAGGTGTCGTAGAGGACGAACAGCTCGGCGCCGGTCACCCCGACTTTGGCGTAACCCCTGAGCTGCTTGATGCCCTTGCGCAGCGTGCGTCGGAAGGCCTTCTCTTCCTTGGCCAGCAGCGCCACGACGTAGGTGGCATGTTCTCCGACCTCGGGGTAGTGCGAGTCGTAGATCGCCGAGATCGTCGGGATGATCTGCGGGAAGAAGTTCTCTTCGAGGCCGAGATCGAATGCGAACCGCACGGCCCGCCGGATGAGCCGGCGCATCACGTAGCCCTGGGACTTGTTGCCGGGACGGACTCCGTCGACGGCGAGGAACGTGGCCCCGCGCAGGTGGTCAGCGATGACCCGCATCGCGACGGTCTCGTCCTCATAGGACTTGCCGGACAGCTCCTGGAGCTTTTCGATGATCGGCCAGAGCAGGTTGATCCGGAACACGTCGGACGTGTCGATCGACGCCGCGGCGATACGGGCCAGGCCACCGCCGTAGTCGACGTTCTTGCGGGGGAGCGGCGCGAACCCCGTCTCGGTGCGCTGGTACTCCATGAAGACGGAGTTGCCGATCTCGAGGAACCGTCCGCAGTCGCAGTTCTGGTGGCAGTGCGCCCCGAACGCCGGGTTGTGCTCGACGTCGGGGAAGAGGTAGAAGAGCTCGCTGTCCGGGCCACCCGGCTCGCCCACCGGCATCGCCTCGGCGTCGCCCCCTCGACACCACCAGTTCTTCTTGCCGTAGAACGCGATCCGGGCGCCACCGGTGCCCACCTCGGCGGCGTGCTCCTCGCTGCCCACGTCGGCCTGCTCGGCGCTGACGCCCGCCTCGGTGAACAGCCGGGTCCAGATCTCAGCCGACTCGGTGTCCTTGGGAATGTCGTGTTCCGGGTCACCGATGAAGCAGGAGACGTAGATCCGCTCCGGGTCGAGGCCGACCCGGTCGGTCAGGAACGTCCATACCTGCGGCAGCTGCTCCTGCTTGAAGTAGTCGCCGAAGCTCCAGTTGCCGAGCATCTCGAAGAAGGTCGTATGCCGGTTGTCGCCGACCTCGTCGATGTCCTGCACGCGCAGGCAGGTCTGGCTGTCCGCGACCCGCGTCCCGGCTTCATGGTCCGCCCCGAGCAAGTACGGCAGCAGCGGCTGCATCCCGCTGCCGGTGAACAGCGTGGTCGGGTCGTCGTGGGGTATCAGGGGCGCGCGCGGAATGATCACGTGGCCGGTCTCGGCCATGTAGTCGAGATAAATCCGGCGGATGTCGTCGGCCTTCATGGCCGAATTCCACACCAGCCGGGGCACCCTGTCGAGGAACTGGCCTCCGACCCGCACCAGTTCGCCGGAACGGCTTGTCGTTGCGGGGCGCCGCGCGCTAACGTCGGCACCCCACGGGGGATGCGCACTTGAGGCGCCATGCCAGGTGCGATTCCTGGGTCCTCCACCAGTCCGAGGCCCGCGAATTCGTTCGCGGGCCTCGGTCTTGCCGGGCTGATCACGCTTGACCGGCGTTCCGGCGGCAGACGGTGGCCGAGGGGCAGCCGTGCTCCGACCCGAGGCACGCCGCCACGTCGCAGGCGCGACAGAACCGCGCCGGGTCGGTCGTGTCGCCCAGCACGGCCATGGCCACCTGGTCGAGAGCCGCGACGAAGCGCGACAGGTCGGCCCGATCCGGAAGTGCGTCCCGGAGCGCCGCCTCGACCGGCTCGCGCTCGCGGTCGAGAAGCGAACCGGCCGCCCGGCGGCCCTTGGCCGTGAGCCGCAGCCACACCCTGCGGTCACCGGCCCGACGGCGCCGGGCGACGACGCCGGCATCGACCAGCCGGTCGACCAGCCGAACGCTCGCCGGCTGCGAGAGTCCGAGCGCAAACTGCAGCGTCTCGCTCGCGGCTTCGCCTCGCCACGCGAGAAGCGTGACCGCGTCGCGAGCGCTGGGGTGGTCGAGCGGCGGCGGCGTTGGCCGCTCCTTGGGAGGGAGGTTTAGCGCCAGCGCTCGCAGCACGTTGGCGCCGTGGCGCAGCTCGGCCAGATCGGGCGAACCCATCAACAGCTCCTCTTGACGGCCAGACCAGAACTATGCACGATGCATACGGAAGTATGCGTCCCGCATAGTTTATCCGAGAGGAGCGCCATGTCCCTTCAAGCCCGAGCCGCCGCCATTCTCGTGTCGGCGTTGACCGCTGCCGTCGTCCCGGTCGCGACCGCGGCTGCGGCGGCTCCGTCAACGACGTTCGTCGACTTCCACAACGACGTCCGAGTTCTCCCGGCGGGCGAGCCCTACTGCGCGTTCCCGATCGAGCGGGTGCTCGACGGGCGGCTGTGGACCCGCACCTACACGGACGGCGCGGGCAACGTCACGCGCGAGCAGCGCTGGGTCAGCGCCTTTACGTACAGCCTCCGCAACCCGGCGAACGGGGCAGCGCTGACATCGCGGCTCGCCGGCGCCGTGACGACGTGGTTCGAGGCCGACGGGACCACGCGGACGGTGATCGCCGGCAACGACCTCAACTTCACGGAGGCCGGCAGCGGGCGGCTCACCGGGTACGTGGGCCGGTATGTCGAGGTCGCCCAGCCCGACGGGACAGTGACCATTGAGATGCAGACGCCGAACTTCGCGGACACCGTATTCCCCGAGGTCTGCGCTGCCTTGGCTTAGCTCCCTACCCGAACGCCACCCACTGGCCGTGCGGATGGCTGACGCCCAGAGCGGAGGAGTCCTGCTCGGCTCCGTGGCGCCATCGCCGAAGTCCCAGAACCGTCGTCTGGCCACGGTCCGCCTTGAGCTGCGGTGGTGCCTCGATACCGGGAACGCAGTGCGGCGGTTCGGCGGTCAGCCAGGTCACCGGCCGATCGTCCCGAGAGATTGCGGCAAGCGTCTGCGCAACGTCCGGACGTCGCGCCCGGTCGACGTACGTCAGCGCCCACGAGCTGAAGACGACCAGGTGGGCGTCCAACGGGGCGGCGTCGAGGGCCCCGGCCAGCACGTCGGGCAGGTCGTCAACCATGTCGCCCTCGACCACGGGGCTCGGGATGCCGGCAAGCAGGCACACGGCGGATCGGAACCGTTCGACACGGCCCGGCACGTCGGGCCAGAGGCACGCCTCCAGCCACCGCACCGCGTCGACGTCGGACAGGTCCACGGGATGGCGGTCGACGCCGACCCGGCCGACCAGCGGGGGCAGCGCCAGCGCGGCGGGACGACGGGCCAGCGGAGGGTTCGAGCGGTCTTCGCCGGAACAGCGGACCGGCGAGTCCGGGTCGCCGAGGACCAGGGCGCCGTCGGGCCGGACCAGCTCCACGCGGTACCGGTCCAGATTCAACAGCAGGCCGGCGCTCGCGCCCATCTCGACGAGAACCACCGGCTGGTCCGGTCCGTCGCCGCAGGCCAGCGCGAGGGCGGGGGCGAGATAGGCACTGCGGTTCACCTCGTTTGTCTGGGTGGCGCGCGAGGCGATGACGGTGCGCAGCTCGTCCTGGTGGTCCAGGACGGTTCGCCGGACGTCAGGCCACGGGTCGCCGCTGGGCAGGTGGTCCCGCCCCACGACACTCGCGTACCAGCGCGCGGCCGGAACGTCCGGCTTCCGCAGGACCAGGTCGTGGACGGCCGCCAACCAGAGGACCGGTCGGTCCTGACCGGGCGCGGCCTCCTGGAGGAGGGCCGCGCAGTCCGGGTCGGTGGCGACGCAGCGACAGACGGCGCTGTAGATGGTCAGCTCCGCATAGCTCGTGGCGAACTCGGCGAACCGGGCCTGTAGCGTCTCCAGGTCGGTTCCCGAGGCGGTCACCGCGTCACGCTAGTGAGCCGGCCACCGATTCGGCGAAGAAGGGGGCCTGGGTCAGGCCCGCGGCTGGTGACCGTCGGATCGGTCCTCGGTGTATGCGTACTCACGGCCGAGCCTGCCGTCCGCTCGGCGCCAGCGCACGACGAGCTCGTCGCGGATGCCGAACCGGACCAGGTGCCGACCGACGACGTCCTCGATGAGGGCCAGGCGGGTGCCCACCTCCCCGGGGTCGGTGTCCGCATCGAGGTCCACGTGCAGCAGCAGCTGGTCCGGGGTCGCCTCCATCGTGCAGCGGCCGATCTCGAACTGCAGAAGTCCGGTCTGGGCGGGCTCGTTCCACTCAGCGAGGATGCGGCGACCCAGGTGGGAGGCGAGCTGCTTGCCGTACCGGCTGGCTCGTGGGGTCTCCACGGCAGCGGAGCTCCACGGGGACGGGGTGGTGGTCATGCACCGCATTCTCGTCACGGCTCTTGTGCACAAGGTATGCGCCGGCTGAGGCGGCGGCACATTCTTGCCGGCTGGTGCATCTCGACACCGGCCGATTGACGAATTGAGGGCGTACCTGCCGCGAATGCCAATCGGCAGGTCCTCGACCCGGAGGAGTTTTGATGAAGCTGCGTCGCTCGATCACCCTCTCGCTTGCGGCGGGAGCGGCCCTCTTGCTGGCCGCCCCGACCACCGCATCGGCCG
>JBKPKI010000031.1:0-11118 GCA_046731055.1 Actinomycetota bacterium
ACGAGGTGCGCGAGTGGACGAAGTGGTGCCCCTCAAAGGCCAAGATCAGGGCGGCGACGGTCCCGAGCAGCGACGACCCGAAGAGGCGTCGGGCGGCCCGGCCGATCATGAGGATCGACAGGACGCCCATGAGGCAGACCGCAAACCGCCAGCCGAAGCTGTTGGTGATGCCGAACAGCTGCTCGCCCCAGCCGATGAGCCACTTGCCGACCGGGGGGTGCACGACGAGGTCGCCGGTGGTCGGGTCGTAGACCTGCAGGACGTTGCCCGCGGTGAAGTTCTGGTCGATCTGCTTGGCCTCGTTGAGGGTCGGGTCGTTCCTCATCTCGACGCCGAAGAGGATCATCGACCAGCCCTGCTTGACGTAGTACGTCTCGTCGAAGACCAGCTGATGGGGGTCGCCCAGCTGCCAGAACCGCAGGACGCCGCCGACAGCGGCGGCGATCAGGGGGCCGAGCCAGCCGAACAGGACTTGCCCGGGAGGCTTTCCGAGGAGCCGGCGGCGCAGCTGCCCCTCGGTCTCGACCACGGCAGGCAGGGTATGCGACGCGCCTCGGCCCCCAGCTTTCCCGCTTCCAGACTCACGTTGTTGTGACCTGGAGGGCGCGGTTGTCGTCGAAAGTGAGGACAACGTGAGTCCGGAAGGCGAGAGGTCAGTCATGTTCGGGGTGTTCGTGGGCCGCGTGGGTGACGGCCTCGAACTGGATCGTCGAGTGCTGCAGGGAGAAGTCGCGGGACAGCCGTCCCTGGATGTGGTCGAGCATCCGCGGCAGGTCGCCCTCGTTGAAGCATGTCTCGTCGACGACGACATGCGCCGTGAGCACCGGCAGGCCGGTCGCCACCTGGCTGACGTGCAGCTCGTGGACCTCGTGGACGTGCGGCGTGGCGAGCAAGCGGGACCGCACGGCGCCGAGGTCGATCTGCTTCGGCGTGTTCTCCATCAGCACGTCGACGCTCTCCCGCAGCAGCTTGATAGTCCGCGGCACGATGAGGGAGCCGATGAGGATCGACGCCACCGCGTCGGCGCGTGACCAGCCGGTCACGGCGATGATGCCGGCGGCGACGATCACGGCCACTGAGCCCAGGGCGTCGTTGACCACCTCGAGGAAGGCCGCCCGCATGTTGAGGTTGCTGTCCCTGGCGCCGGCCAGAATGGCCATCGACACGACGTTGCCCAGCAGGCCGACTACGCCGAAGGCCACCATCAGGCCGGACGCCACTTCGGGCGGCTCGAACAGCCGGCGTACCCCTTCGACAAGCACGAAGCCACCGATAGCGAGCAGGACCGCGGCCTGACCCGCCGCCGCGAGGACCTCCGCCCGCCGGTAGCCCCACGTCCGCTGCTCGGTGGGTGGCCGGCGGGAGAGGGTCGCGGCGAACCAGGCGAGCGACAGCGCGGCGACGTCAGTGAGCATGTGCCCGGCGTCCGCGACCAGAGCGAGGCTGCCGGAAAGGACCGCGCCGACGACTTCGGCGACGAGGACGCACGACGTGATGGCCAGGACGGCGGCCAGGCGCCCGCGGTGGTCCGGCGCGACCTGGCCATGCATGTGCCCGTTCTCCGACGGACCCATCAGCGCAACCAGCTCAGGTGGTCCTTGGCCAGCGTGTAGCCGATGAACGCCACCATGTCGAGGATCGCGTGAGCGACGAGCAGCGGCAACACGCGTCGCCAGCGTACGTAGACCAGCGAGAAGACCACACCCATCAGGGCGTTGCCGACGAAGCCACCGAACCCCTGGTAGAGGTGGTATGTCCCGCGCAACAGCGCCGACGTCGCGACGATCCAGGGCGTCCGCCAGGCCAGCTGACGCAGCCGCGTCATGAGGTACCCGACGACGACGACCTCCTCCAGCGCCGCATTCTGGACCGCGGACAGCACCAGCACCGGAGTGGTCCACCACTGCGCGGTGAGGTTCGCGGCGGCCACCTGCGTGTTGATCCCGATGGCCCGGGCGGCGAGATAGAGGCCGAGCCCGGGGATGCCGATCAGCGCCGCCAAGGCGACGCCCTGGCCGAGGTCCGACCACGGTCGTCGCCGGTCGAACCCGAGAAAGCGCGTCGCCGCATACGGGGCTGGTGGGTCGACGCGACGCAGCAGGTAGAGCGCGAGGAGGACGGGCATGATCCCGAGTCCGATGGCGACGAGCTGATAGGCCAGGTCCAGCCACGGCCGGTCGGGCGTCACCGAGTTGTTGAGCGAGGAGGACTGACTGCTCAGCGGCGCCTCGCGGGTGAGCCGATCGACGATGGCCAGGACGGCATACACCGCCGACGAGCCGAGGGACAGGCCGAGGACGATGAGCACCTCGCGGCCGAGCCCGCCGCGACGCCCGGGGTCCACGGGCTCGGGCGGGGCCGGTGCCGCCGTCGCCTCGGTCGTGCTCACGACGCGACTGTATGCGGTGCCCCTTGGTGCGAGGTCAGCCCTCGGGCGGGTGCCACGGCTGGACCCCGGCCGTCTCGGGCCAGCGCTCGACGGTGGCCAGCAGCGCGGCGGCCGTGGCACCGTCGAGCTGTTCGCGCAGAATGTCGGCGTGCCCGGCGTGGCGGGCCACCTCCTCGACGAGGTGGAAGAGCACCCAGCGCGCCGAGACCGGCTCGCCGGTGTACCAGGGCGGACCCTGCGGCGGCGCAACGGATGCGTCGAGGTCGAGCGACACGTCCGCTGCCGCGGTCTCGGTTGCCGTGGCCTGTTCGTCGAACGCGGCGATGATCTCGCTGAGTGACGCGTTGCCGGGGTCCCAGTCGTCGCCGGGGAACGTCGCGTCCTGTCCTCGGGCACGGGCGAGCCAGACGCGCTCGGTGACGGCAAGGTGGTTCAGTAGAGCGGCCAGGCTGATCGCGCTCCGGGTCGGCTTGCGGCGGGCCTGGTCATCGGTGAGGCCGTAGACGGCGTTGCGCAATGCGGCGTGGAGCTGGCGCAGATAGGTCGAGAGCGCGTGGCGCTCGTCAGTGACGGGCGGCGGGTTCCACGTCATGGCGGCTCGCGATGGGCCCAGAGGTCCCGCAGGAGCGAGATCTCGGCACCGTGGTGGATGACCTCTCGGTTGATGTGGAGGACCAGGGCCCCGCGCGGGTCGTCGGCGAAGTGGCCCTCGGCCGGCCCGAGGGGGACGCCCATGGTGCCGGCGGCCGCCCAGCCGCGGACGCCGGCGAGCCACCGCGCATACTCCCGATCGAGCTGGCGGAGCGCCTCGCGAGCCGTCCGCGCGTACGGGTGGGACTCGTAGTCGACCGGCGGGCCACCGAAGTGGCTGGCGCTGCGCTGGCCCAGGCAACCGACGATGACGTGGGTGAGCCGCCAGGCGATGGTCGTGACCGGAGCTGGAGTGGGGGCAGGGTAAGCCCAGTCGATCCGCTGCTCCGGTTGCGCGTCGGGATGGATGGTCCAGGCGCCGGGCGTGGGCTCCCAGAGGTACTCGTCGTCGGTGAGGCCGTCGAGCCGCGGGCGCAGCTGGGCCTGCCAGTGCCAGTCGAGCTGCTCGATGACCTGGGCGGCCCAGTCGATCGCCATGGACCCACTCTGTCAGGAGGGCCGGGCGCCGCCAGGACGGTCAGCTGAGGATGTCCTTGCGGCGGAAATGCCGGTATGCGAGTCCGACCAGCACCACGGTGTAGAGCAGGGACCACAGCACGCCGTGTCGCATGGCCGTCCAGTCGATCTGGGGGGCCAGCGCGTCGAACCAGGACCGGGCGTAGTACATCGGCAGACCATTGCGCCACCCGCCGAGCGTCTCGATCTGGCTGAGGATCGACGACACGATCGTCACCATCACGGCGCCCCCGACGGCGGCGAGTGGTGCGTCGGTCCGCACGCTGAGCCAGAACGCGATCCCTCCGACCTGCAGCAGATAGACGACGAGGTACCCGACGATCAGGGCAAACCTGGGCAGGAACTCCGACCACTCGAGGATCCCGCCGGCCGGGTTTGTGAACGGCGCCCATCCGTAGGCGAGCCCACCGACCAGCAGGGCCCACGCCGACAGGAGTACGACGGCAACCGCCGACGTCACCGCGGCCACGACCAGCTTGCTCGTCAAGAGCCGGGCGCGGGGAACCGGCGCCACCAGGAGGTAGCGGAGGGTCGACCACGACGCCTCGGACGGCACGGCGTCGCCGACGAAGAGCGCGGTGAGGACGACCAGGAGGAACGACGCCGACGCCGAGATGGCGAAGATGGCGAAGTTCGCGGCGCCCACCTTGGCGAGACCCGCCACCGTGTTCCCGGACGGCCCGCCGCCCCCGATGGCGAAGGCCACGACCAGGATCAGCGGGAGGGCCACGAGGAGGACGAACGCCCACAGGGTGCGCCGTCGACGCAGCTGCCGGCCCACCTCGGCCCGCCACGACAGTGGCCGACGCACGGTCTTCGGCAGAGTCGGTCGCGCCGTGGTGCTCATCGGGCCCGCACCTGCCTCAGCCGGTCGGTCAACGACCGCGTGCCGCCCTCGTCGTCGGGACCGGAACCGTTGCCTGACGACGTCCCTTGTGCCGCCGCGATGACGCCGAGGAAGACGTCCTCGAGGTGCTTGCGGCTGGTGATCCCGACGATGTCGACGCCGGTCTCCGCGACCGCCCGGACGACGTCGGCCCGGGGCAGGTCGGCCGTCACGACGACGCGGGGCTCGACCGGGTCGGCCTCGACGTCGACGTCGGTAACACCCGGAGTGCCGCGCAGCCGGGACTGAAGCAGCTCGACGTCGCTGCCCGGACCGAGCAGGACGACGGTGGTGTCGGCGCTGTCGACGAGATCGGCGACGGTGCCGCTCGTCACGACGCGGCCGACGTGCATGACGACGACGTGGGAGCACGTCATCTCGACCTCCGCGAGCAGGTGGCTGGAGATGACGACGGTCCGGCCGGTGGCCGCATACCGGTGCAGGATCGGCCGCATCGCCGCGATCTGCGGCGGGTCAAGCCCGTTCGTCGGCTCGTCGAGGACGAGCACGTCGGGCAGGCCGAGCATCGCCTGGGCGATGCCGAGGCGCTGCTTCATGCCGTGCGAGTACGAGCGGACCGGCCGGTCGACCGCGTTGCCCAATGCGGCGACGTCGAGGGCCTGCTCGTATGCGGCGTCCTCCTCCGGGCGACCGGTGGCGGCCCAGTAGGCGTGCAGGTTCTGCCGGCCGGTGAGGTGCGGCAGGAACCCGGGCCCCTCGATGAGGGCGCCGACGCGGGCCAGGACCGGTGCGCCCTCGCTGATCGGCTCGCCGAGGACGTGGACGGTGCCGGAGTCGGGACGGATCAGTCCCATGACCATCCGCAGCGCGGTCGTCTTACCCGCGCCGTTCGGCCCGAGCAGCCCCACGACCTGGCCGCGCTCGGCGGTCCACGAGACGTCGTCGACGGCACGGTGCCCGTCCTTGTAGGTCTTGACGAGATTGGCGACGGCGAGCGGGGTGTCGGCGAGGTCGGGACGCGACGGCATCACCCGACGCTGGCGACGGTGCCACCAGCCGAGGCCGGCCAGCGCGAGCAGCGCCATTCCTATCGCGGCGGCGACGCCGATGGCCTCGACGTCGGCGTCGGACTCGGCAGCGTAGGTCGTGCCGGTGACGACCGGGATCGTGAGCCCACCCCCGTCGACGGCGACCTGGTCGGCGCGGGCCTCGCGCGGACCGGCATACGCCGAGTCGGTGGCGGTGACGAGGAGGCGCACGACGCTGCCCGACTCGAACGTCCAGGTGGCTGCGGGCAGGTTGACGTCGACGGTGGTGGGCCGGCCCGGTGCCGTCGGAATGGTGACCGGGGCCACCAGCCGGCGCGGGAACGTCGTCACGCCCCCGGTCACCTGCCACAGGCTCAGGAACAGGGTCGCCGACGAGGCCGTCGAGGTCACCGTCAACCGGACCCGCGGTGCCCCAGCAACCTGGGTCCGGGCGGTGAGCGGCGTCGAGTCGAACGCCGCGGACTGTCCCGGCAAGGCGGCGAGCGGGTAGGTCGGCAGGTTGGCTCCGAGCGTTCCCGCCGCGGCACCACCTGGTATGCCGGTGATCGCCGCCGGCTCGCCGCCGGGCGGAGTAAGGACCGGCTTCGGGGCACCGGCCTCCAGCGGGATGGTGGCCGTCGTGGCCGAGCCGACGTAGGAACCCGACTCGAGCAGGGGTGCGACGGTCTGTCGACGCGGGATCGGCGTGGCATACACGAAGGCGGGAAGCGGCAGGCCGGCGCCGTCGGGGGAGCCACCCTCCGGCGCGAGGTATCGGCCTAGCCAGGTCCGCACCGACGCCTCGTCGTCGGCCGCGGTGCTGCTCTGGCCGTCGTGACCGCCGTCCATCCAGCGCACCGCTACCGGGGTTCCCTGGGCGGTGAGCGTGCGAACGGTCGCGTCGGCCTGCGCCAGTCCGAACAGCGAGTCGGCCATCCCCTGCACCAGGTAGGTCGGTGCGCGAAGGCCGCCGAGCAGCGGACGCGGACTGTGGCCACGCAGCAGCGCGAGGAGCTCGGGGCTCGGTGTCCCCGACTCGGCAGCGGCGAGGAAGAGCCGGCAGACCGTGGGATCGAACCGTCCGCAGACCGGCGAGGTCGCCGCGCCTCCGGAGCCGGAGCGGGAAGCGCCCGCGTTCGCCGCCTGGAAGAACGACGAAGCCCACAGCTGCTTGAACGGGCCGGGCGTCGGGATCGGGTCGAGCTGGGCCGGCGACGACGGGGTGGCGTTCGTCGTGACGTGCTGCGGGAAGAACGCCTCCGCGAGGTCGTTCCAGGTGATCGACGCGACGACGGCGTCGACCCGCGGGTCGGTGGCGCCGAGCATGAGGGCGAGGGCACCGCCGTACGAGCCGCCGGCCACCCCGAGGCGAGGGTCGCCGCTGCGGTCGAGCCGGACTTCTGGCCGGGCGGCGAGCAGATCGACGAGGGCGCGGGCGTCGGCGACCTCGTAGTCCGGGTCGTCGAGGTGGATCCGCCCTGCCGACGCGCCGAAGCCACGCGCCGAGTAGGTGAGGACGACGTAGCCGCGACCGGCGAGGTCTCGGGCGCGGTCCACCAGGTCGGACTTGCTGCCGCCGAACCCATGGGCGAGCAGCACCGCGGGATGCGGGCCGGTCGACGACGGGGTGAAGACGCTGCTGTCGAGCGCGACCGGGGTGCCGTCGGGTTCGGCACGCACCGGCACTGAGATGGTCTGCTCGGTCACGGACTCCGACGGTGGGCCGGTCGGTTCCGCCGCCTGCGCGACACCCGGCGCCGACGCGTACGCGACCGCGGTCAGGAGCGCCGCGCACACCGCGACGGCCGGTCCGCGGCGGCCGGGAGCGGGCATGAGCGAGCCTAACTCGGGCGGTCCGGTCGGCCCGGGCTCGTCCTCGTGGGAGAGGATGCCGCGGTGAGCTCAACGAACGGGCTGGGCACGCTGGTTCTCGCCGCCACGCCCATCGGGCATCCGCGCGACGCCTCGCCTCGGCTGCGCGACGAGCTGGCTCGGGCCGACGTTATCGCCGCGGAGGACACTCGCCGGTTGCGCCGCCTGGCCGCGGATCTCGAAGTCACCCTGCACGGTCAGGTGGTCAGCTACCACGAGCACAACGAAGCGTCCCGGACCCGCGAGCTGGTCGACCGGATGATCGGTGGGGACCGCGTGGTCGTCGTCACGGACGCGGGCATGCCGTCGGTCTCCGATCCGGGATATCGCTTGGTGCGGGCGGCGATTCGCGTCGGCGTCCCGGTGACGTGCGTGCCCGGCCCCAGCGCGGTGCTCATGGCCCTCGCGGTCTCCGGTATGCCCGTGGACCGGTTCTGCTTCGAGGGGTTCCTTCCGCGCAAGCCGGGGGAGCGGGCCCGTGCGTTGGCCGAGCTGCGCGAGGAGCGCCGGACGATGGTCTTCTTCGAGGCGCCGCACCGCTTGGCGGCGACCCTGACCGCGATGGGGGAGGCGCTCGGCCCCGACCGCCGCGCAGCCGTGTGCCGGGAGCTGACCAAGACCTACGAGGAGGTGCGGCGGGGAACGCTCGGCGAGCTCGCAGCCTGGGCCGAGGAGAGCGCCAGGGGAGAGGTCACTGTCGTCGTCGCGGGGATGCGCCGTCCGGCGACCGACGTTGCCGAGGTGCTCCCGACGATCCAGGAACGGGTTACTGCCGGCGAGCGGCTCAAGGACGTCTGCGCCGATCTCGCCGCCTCGACCGGCCTCTCCAAGAAGGCGCTGTACGACGCGGCTCTGGCCGCCCGCTGAGGAAAGGACTGAGCGATGGCCGACACCGCCGCATACATCGAGGTCGCCGGGGTGCGGACCTGGCACGAGGTCAGCGGCGAGGGTGAGCCCGTTGTGCTCCTGCACGGCGCCTTCGGCGGTGCGAGGTCCTTCTTCGCCCAGACGCCGGCTCTCGTCGAGGCGGGCTACCGCGTGTATGCGCCGGAGCGCCGGGGCCACATGCACACCCCCGACGTCGACGGACCGTTGACCTACGGCGTCATGGCCGACGACACGATCGCCTACCTCGACCAGGAGCTGGACGGCCCCGTCCACCTGGTCGGCTGGAGCGACGGGGCCGTGGTCGGCCTGCTCGTGGCGCAGCGGCGGCCGGACCTCGTACGGCGGATGGTGCTCATCGGGCAGTACTACAACTCGTCGGGCAAGGTGCCGGGCAGCACGATCGAGGAGGACCTCGCGTCGCCGGACGCGGACGCGCTCGGTTTCCTCCGCGAGGAGTACGACCGAGTCAGCCCCGACGGCCCCGACCACTTCGCCGTAGTCCACGCCAAGACGATGCACATGATCCGGACCGAGCCGGAGATCGACCTCGCCTCTCTGAGCGACGTGGCGGTGCCGACCCTCGTCCTCCAGGGCGACCGGGACGAGGTGACCCTCGAGCACTCGCGGGCAGTGGTCGCGACCCTGCCGGACGCCCGGCTGGCGGTGCTGCCCGGGACGCACGGCCTGCCGCTGGAGTCGCCTGAGGTGGTGAACCCGCTGCTCGTGCAGTTCCTCCGGGGTGGTCCCCAACCCGCGTGGTGACCGCTGGCCGCCTCGACCCAGCGGCGCCCGTGGCGGCTGGCATACCGTCGGACGTGGAACGAACCGGCTGGCCTCGACGTCGGACGGGTGAGCGGCAACGAGAGGACGGGGGATGAGCGAGCAGGCGGATTCGGGCACTGCGCTGCGGCTGCGCGAACCGGCCAACCTGGTCAGCCCGCGGGCCCGACTGATGTGGCTGGCCGAGGGCGCCATGTTCGTGTTCGTGCTGCTGGCCGCCCAGGCCGCGTGGTGGTTCGTCGACGGCCGAGGGTCACGCACGCCGCACCTCGTCGTGGGTGCCGCGTGGCTCGTCTTCGCCGTGCTGTACCTGTCGATCATGCCGGTGTGGCGGTACCGAGTGCACCGCTGGGAGAACACCGAGACCGCCGTCTACACCCAGACCGGCTGGCTCGACCAGGAGCGCCGGATCGCCCCCGTGAGCCGGATCCAGACCGTCGACATGACCCGGGGACCCGTGGCCCAGGCGCTGGGACTGGCCAGCGTCACGGTGACGACGGCCTCCGCGGCCGGGCCGCTGAAGATCCACGGTCTCGACGTGAGCGTCGCACGGCACCTCGTCGAGGACCTCACCGCGCTCACCATCGCCGAACGGGGCGACGCCACGTGACCGAGCCGGTCGCTGGGCCCGTCACCCAGCCCGCCAGCCCTCAGGTGGTCGCGGCGCTCTCCGACCTCGAGACCGACTGGCGGCGGCTCGACCCTCGGATGCTGCTCGTCCATGTCGTTCAGGAGACGGTCCGGCTGCTGCCGGTGCTGCTCGGCATTCTCATCCTGGGCCGGAGCAACGACCGCGGGCCGGCGTGGTTCGAGTGGGTGTTCATCCCGCTGGTCATCGGCGTGGCTCTGATGCGATACCTCACCACCCGTTACCGAATCGTCCACGGGCAGATAGAGCTGCGAAAAGGCTTGCTGAACAAGCAGCTCCTCGCAACGCCGGCCGATCGCGTGCGCACCGTCGACGTCACCTCTTCGCCGATCCACCGGGTGCTCGGGCTAGGCAAGGTCGAGCTCGGCACCGCCGGCACCGGTCACGGCGAGCGCCTCGTTCTCGACGCCCTCACTCTCTCCGAGGCGCGGCAGCTGCGCGAGGAGCTGATCCACCTGCGGCAGGCCTCGGCCGGCGCTCCCGCGACGCCACGCATACCAGTGGGGTCCTCCGCTCCGGCCCCGGCCGGTGAGCCGTATGCGCTCGACCCGCCGGTGGTAGCCCCGTCACCCGTGCCGGTCCCGGCCGCCGAGACGCAGCTGCTGCGCCTCGACCCGCGCTGGGTGCGGTACGCGCCGGTGACGATGACGGGCGTCGTGTCGGCGTTGGCCATCTTCGGCTTCGCGAACCAGTTCCTCACCCGCATTCTCGAGCGCGGGTTCATCTCCGAGGCCCTGGACCGGTTCGGCGACTACGCCTGGTGGGTCGACTCGATCGTCGGCATCGGCGGGCTCCTGCTGGTCGTCACGGTGCTGTCGGTGATCGGGTACCTGCTGCAGTTCTGGAGGTTCCGGCTCACTCGGCACAGCGGCGGCACGCTGCACGTCACGCGCGGGCTGCTCACGAGTCGCGAGTCGAGCATCGAGGAGAGGCGGATCCGCGGCCTGGAGGTCGGCGAGCCGCTCGGCCTGCGCATCGCTCGCGGCGGGCGGCTGCACGTCATCACCACCGGGGTGAGCAACCGCGAGGAGCGACGCGGCACGGCGTGGCTCGTCCCGCCGGCCCCGCGCCGGGTCGTCGAGCAGGTCGCCGCCGAGGTGGTGGGGGACGCCGAGGCCCTCGACGCTCCCCTGACTGCGCACGGGCCGGCGGCACGGCGGCGGCGCTACGTCCGTGCGCTGGTGCCGATGCTGGCCGTCCTCCTGGTCGTCCTGCTGCTGACGATCTGGCTGCGCTGGCCGATCGGGGTGGCGGTGGCCGCCTTCACGCCGGTGCTGGCCATGCCGCTGCTGGCGCGGGACCGGTATGCGGGTCTCGGCCACCACCTCACGGCGGAGCACCTCGTCGTCCGCTCCGGATCGTTCACGCGGCGGCGGGACGTGCTGCAGCGGACCGGGATCATCGGGTGGAACGTTCGGTCCTCGTGGTTCCAGCGCCGGGTCGGGCTCGCCCACCTGACGGCGACGACCGCGGCGGGGAAGCAGGGCTACACCGCATA
>JBKPKI010000032.1:0-2341 GCA_046731055.1 Actinomycetota bacterium
AGGGCCCAGCGACGGTCCGGATGCCCATCACCCAGGGCGAGCCGGAGACGGCCTTCCTCGAACCGGTCGGGGAGGACCCCAACGCGACCGCCGTATACCCCACGCCGTCCCCCGGACCCGAGACCACGGTTCTCTCGCCACCACCGGCGGCGACCGGCCCCGGGAGCCAACCCCCACCGCCGGACGCCCAGTCCACGCCGCGACGGGGCCGGCGCCAGCCCGGCCGCCACCGTCGGGGCCAGACGCTGGCGGACGACATCTTCGAGCTCGGGGACGACGACGAATGACCGAGCCGACGGCCGTGCGTCGGGCCGGCGTGGACGAGCCCGCCGGCGACGAGCCCTGCCTCGACGTCACGACGTCGGAATGGCTCGGTGCCGTGCGGGAGCTGACCCGCCAGGGTTTCACCTACTTCGACTGGCTCACTGCGGTCGACCAGACCGACGCCGGTGAGAGTCCGGGGTTCGACGTCGTCCTGCACCTGCTCGACGTCTCCACTCCCGGAGCGCTGCGCGGTCATCTGCTTCGCACGCGGGTGAAGGACGGCACGGCGCTGCCCAGCCTCACCGGACTCTTCGCCGGCGCCGCCTGGCACGAGCGTGAGACGCACGAGATGTTCGGCATCGACATCTCCGGCTTCGACGACGGGACCGGGCTCGGGCTGCGGCCGCTGCTCCTACCGGAGGGCTTCGAGGGGACGCCGCTGCGCAAGTCGTTCGTCCTGGCTGCACGCGCGTCCAAGCCGTGGCCGGGCGCCAAGGAGCCGGGGGAGGGCCACGACGCTCCGCGGTCGCCGGGACGGCGCCGCGTGCAGGCGCCGGGCGTGCCGCCGCCGGAGTGGGGTCCCCGATGACCGTCCTCGAGGTCGTGATCCGGACCGTCGCCGTGCTGGTGGCGTTCCTGGTGCTGCCGCTCCTGGTCGGCCAGACCGAGCACAAGGTGATGGCCCACATGCAGGGCCGACTCGGACCGATGTATGCCGGAGGGTTCCACGGCTGGGCGCAGCTCGTCGCCGACGGGGTCAAGTTCGTCCAGAAGGAGGACGTCGTCCCGGTCGCCGCCGACCGCTGGGTCTTCCGCCTCGCGCCGGGCGTGGCCCTGGTCCCGTACCTCGTGGCCATGAGCGTCATCCCGCTCGGACCCAACCTGGTCGGTGCGGACGTCGACGCCGGCGCGCTGTTCGTCGTCGCGCTGGCCGGCATCGGCATCCTCGGCACCCTCATGGCCGGCTGGTCGAGCGCCAACAAGTACTCGCTGCTCGGTGCGATGCGGTCGGCCGCCCAGTTACTGAGCTACGAGCTGCCCATCGTGCTGTCGGTCGCGTCCGTCGCGCTCGCCGCCGGCACGCTCTCGCTCAGCGGCATCGTCCGCGAGTGGAGCTGGTGGTGGCTGGTCTGGCAGCTGCCTGGTGCCGTCGTGTTCCTCGTGGCGGCGCTGGCCGAGCTGCAGCGGCCGCCGTTCGACATGCCGGTCGCCGACTCGGAGATCGTCTTCGGCCCCTACACCGAATACACCGGGCTGCGGTTCGCCTTCTTCCTGCTGTCGGAGTATGCGGGCATCGTCCTGATGTCGTTGCTCTTCGCGGTGCTCTTCCTGGGCGGCTGGCGGGGGCCGTGGGCCGACTCGGTCGGCTGGTTGTGGACCTTGCTGAAGGGCTTCGCCATCGCGGTGCTCATCGTCTGGCTGCGAGTGGCCTGGCCGCGGCTGCGGGAGGACCAGCTGCAGCGGCTGGCCTGGATCTGGCTGGTACCGCTCGCGATCGGCCAGCTCGCCGTGACCGGCGTCGGGGTGGTGATGATCGGATGAGCGCCCAGGCGCGCCGTTTCAGGGCGGGGGAGCGGCCCGGACTTCCCGGGCTCCTCAAGGGACTCGCGACGACCGCCCGCACCCTGTCGCGCCCGTCGCATACGGCCGAGTACCCCGACACGAAGCCGGCCCTGCCACCCCGGTCCCGCGGCGTCATCGCCCTCACCGAGGAGAACTGCACGTCGTGCATGCTCTGCGCCCGTGAGTGCCCGGACTGGTGCATCTACATCGACTCGCACAAGGAGACGCTGCCGGCGACGACCGAAGGCGGCCGCGAGCGGCAGCGCAACGTCCTCGACCGCTTCGCCATCGACTTCTCGCTGTGCATGTACTGCGGGATCTGCATCGAGGTGTGCCCCTTCGACGCGCTGCACTGGAGCCCGGAGTTCGAGTACGCCGAGGTCGACATCCGCGACCTGCTCCACGAGAAGGAGCGGTTGGGCCAGTGGATGCAGACGGTGCCGCCACCGCCCGCACTCGACCCGTCGTCCGCAGAACCGGCTGAGGTCGGCGCCGCGAACCGGCCGCCACGCGC
>JBKPKI010000033.1:0-6001 GCA_046731055.1 Actinomycetota bacterium
CGTCGCTACGAGACTCCATCCTCCTCGCTCGGAAACACCTGGGGGTTCCCAGCACTCGTACTCCCGGCGCGCAGCTAGG
This sequence comes from Actinomycetota bacterium, assembly GCA_046731055.1. GTDB lineage: Bacteria > Actinomycetota > Actinomycetes > Actinomycetales > Dermatophilaceae > Lapillicoccus. The sequence continues at coordinate 80 of JBKPKI010000033.1, forward strand.
GGGGTTCAGGGCTGGAGGTCCTGTGTTTCCTGTCCGATGAGGGCTATCAGACCCGTGCCCCGGTGGAGATTTGCCGGGGGGACAAAGGTCCCTGTGCGGCACCGGCCAACCGGAGGACATTGGAGTCAGGATCAGCACCCGGCGTCAGGAGATGACTTGCCCGCCAGCACTCCGAACATCGTCGTCGGCGTCGACGGATCCACCTCGAGCGGCGAGGCCCTGCACTGGGCGGTCGAGGAGGCGACGCGACGAAGACTTCCCCTGCAGGTGCTCAGCGCGTGGCAGTCCGACTATGCGGCGGAGAACGTCGCTCCTCTCGCAGCGAGCCTCGAGGAGGACTGCCGGTCCATCGCGGAGTCTGCGGCGGCCGACGCGAGAATGGTGAGCCCCGGACTCGATGTCTCCACGAGCACGGTTCACGCGCATGCCGCATCCGCGCTGATCGCGGCGTCCCGACGCGCCGACACCGTCGTGGTCGGCTCTCGCGGCGTGGGAGCCGTGGCGGAGGCGCTGCTCGGGTCGACGTCCATGCAGCTCGCGGCGTACTCATCGTGCCCGGTGGTCGTGGTGAGGCAGCCTGTCACCGGGCACGAGCCCTGTCGTCGAGTCGTCGTCGGCATTGATGGCTCCGACCTGTCGGCGGAAGCCACGGGGTACGCGTTCGAGCAGGCGTCCGGGCGAGCGCTCGGTCTCACCGTCCTCCACGTGTGGAACGCCAACGTCTACACCAGCGAGGTCGCATGGGCCGCGCTGGTGGAGCCGTGGCACGAGCTCGCGGCCGAGCAGCAGCAGATCACCTCCGAGGCGATTGCGCCGTGGACGGAGAAGTTCCCGGACGTCGAGGTGCGGACCCACGTGGTTCAGGGCCGCCCCGCCGACGTGCTCGTGGAGGCCTCCAAGGGCGCGGAGCTGGTCGTCGTGGGCAGCCGCGGACGTGGCGGCTTCCGCGGCCTGCTCCTCGGTTCCGTCAGCCGCAGCGTCCTGCACCGGGCTCACTGCCCGGTCGCCGTGGTCCGACCCTTCTCGAGCGACGACTCGGACGACTCCGACGCCCCCTCGTAGGCCACTGACCCACCAAACCCGTCCGCAGGAGCGGACCCGAACCCTGGAGATCGATATGACCGCAACCCGCCGACACCCACCCATCGTCGTCGGCGTCGACGGCTCCGCCACAGCCGGCCCGGCCCTGCGCTGGGCGATCCGCGAAGCCTCGACCCGACGCATACCGATCCAGCTCGTCAGCGCCTGGAACCCCAGCTACGACATCGACACGCTGGGCCTGGCCCGGCGTACGGTGGAGGACCACTGTGAGGTCATCCTCAACGCGGCCAGAAAGAACATTGCCGAGGTCGACCCCAGCATCGAGGTGACGACCACGGCATACATCGGTCCTGCGACCACCGCCCTCGTCGACGCGTCCCTCCACGCCGACACCGTGGTGGTGGGATCACGCGGCCGCCGCACCCTTCCGGCTTTTCTCCTCGGAGCCACCTCGCTCGAGGTCGCCGCCCACGCCGCCTGCCCCGCGATCGTCGTTCGTGAGCGAGCCGATGCCTCGACCGGAAGGGTTGTGGTCGGAGTCGACGGGACACCGCGGTCCAGCGACGCGGTCGCTTACGCCTTCGGATACGCGTCGGCCCACGACCTGAGCCTCACCGTGCTGCACGCCTTCCAAGTGGAGTACGTCGAGGGTGTCATCTCAAAGGTGACCGCCGTGGAGTCGAACACTCGGTTGGCCCAGGAGGAGCTGGCCCTGACCTCCGAGACCGTCGCGGGATGGCGAGAGAAGTACCCCGAAGTCCAGGTCGAGACGGTGACCGTCCGCGACCATCCGGTCGACGCTCTCGTCGACGCCTCGAGGACGGCAGACCTGATGGTCCTGGGAGGGCGTCGCCGAGGTCGCATCGGCGGCGCCCTGCTCGGGTCCGTGGGCCACGGCGTACTTCACGACGCGCACTGCCCCGTCGCCGTCGTCCGATCCCAAACCACCGCCAAGGCGTAGCGGAACAGGAGGCTCACCATGGACGCCACCGACACCACCGACACTAGGTCCACCCCGTACGCGGCCAAGCTCAGCGTCGACTACCCGGAGAGGCTCGACCGGGTGACGACCGCCTTCCGACTGCTCTGGGTCATCCCGATCGCGATCGTTCTCTCTGCGCTCACCGCCCAAGCAACCTCGACGGTCACCATCGTCAACACCACGGGGCAGGTCGTCGCCCAGGTCAACCGCACCGGGGCAGGCATTGCCGGTGGACTGTTCGCCGCGACCCTGCTGATGATCCTCTTCCGCCAGAGGTACCCCCGCTGGTGGTACGACTTCGCACTGCAACTCAACCGTTTCTCGGCCCGGGTCGGCGCATACCTGGCCCTCCTTACCGACCGATACCCCTCCACCGAGGACGAGCAGGCGGTCCACCTCGACCTCGACTACCCGGACGCCCAGAGAGACCTCAACCGCTGGCTGCCCCTGGTCAAGTGGCTCCTGGCCATCCCACACCTCATCGTGCTGGCCGTGCTGGCCCTGGGCGCGGTCATCGCAGTCCTCGTGGCGTGGTTCGCGATTCTGTTCACCGGCCGCTACCCACGTGCGCTCTTCGACTACGTGGTCGGGGTCGGCCGGTGGGCATTACGGGTCCAGGCCTACGCAACGCTCCTGGTCACCGACAAGTACCCACCGTTCACCCTCAAGTGAATCGTGACCGAACCTCGCGTCACGGATGCCTCTCGCGTGGCTGAGGCCACGCCCGGGCCGGTTAGCCGCCTGCCCCGGTCAGCGCCCTAATTACGCCCTCCTTACCGATCGGTGCATCGCCTTCCTCCGCGATCCGGCCTGACGAGCCATCCACTCGCGGACCTGCATCGGCAGGCTCAACCTGGTCAGCGTCGCTGCGACGGTGGCGCGAAGAGTATGCGGGTCGTTGCCGGGCGTAGGGACCGGGTTGCCTACGGCGCGTGGTTCTGCGGCATCGTGGACTGCCACCGGACCCGGTGGCAACGCGTCTGCTGAGGGAGGGGATCGGTATCGGTCGGGATGTGGACGCCGCGAGGTGGTCGGTCGACGCCGTAGCAGGACCAACGTCACTGTCCCGTTGGCCAATCTCGGAGCAACGTCAAGTCATGGTGCCTCCTCACTCATCCGCTGGGCCCGGCGCGAAGAACGCCGCCACGAACGATGCGGTCGTGCGGTCAATCCCGCCACAGTGGCTCGTCGACGCCATCAACCCTGTGGTACGCCGGCTGGCCTCTTCCTCTTTGCACCGGCTGGTGGATCCCTCCTTGCTCGTGCTGCATGTAACCGGACGCCGGACGAAGCGGAACCTCGCTATTCCGGTCGGCTACGTGGAACTGGACGGACGACTGCTGATCATCACGCAGCACGCCTGGAGGGCGAACCTTCGCGGCGGCGCCGACGTCGAGGTGACGCTCGGGGGTATGCGACGACCGTTGCGCGCGACCCTCGACGAGGATCCCGAATCGGTGGCCGCGACCTGTGGAGAGGTCATCGACCGCCACGGCTGGCCCGAGGCCAGGCGCCGGTTGGGGATCTCGACGAAGTCAGGGCAGCCTCCGTCGGCGGCAGGACTGTTCGAGGGCGCGCGGAATTACAACCTCGCGATCATCTCCTTGGCGCCAGAGCGGCCGTCCCCGGGCGGGAACTGACAGCGGCCCGCCCTCGCCGCAGCCAAAATCCGGGCGCTCGTTGGCTGCCGTGTTGCCTTCACCAACTCGCGTGCGTCATCGCCGACTCAAGACATCCGCGGGTAGTTGTCATGGCCACAGGACGGGTGTTCCCCGCATGAACTTCCGGGCACTGGTCCGAATCGACATGAAGGCAGGACCTTCGACCCTGTTTGGAGGAGCGACTCAGACGAACCGTGGGCATACCAGCCTGAGGAGCCCTGATGTCCGCACTCGTCGTCGTAGAGTCGTATTTCGGTAACACTCGCCACATCGCCGATGTCGTCGCCGACTGCCTAAGGTCAATCGGGATCGACACCAAAGTGGTCACGGTTGAGGACGCACCAACACAGTTCGACGACGGCTTGGAACTGCTGGTGGTCGGTGCCCCGACGCACGAGCTGGGCCTGTCCACGGCGGAAAGCCGTCGGCTGGCTTCCGCTCGAACCGGTCAAGGCGTGCCGCTGCTCGGGGTCAGGGAATGGGCGGAGCAGGTGGCGAAGCCGAGGGTTCTTCCGCTCGTCGCCCTGTTCGACACCCGCACCGGCCATCCGTGGACGGCTGGGTCAGCGGCTGCGCAGGCGTCAGTTCTGTTTTCTGGCAAGAGTTTCCCTGTCATTGCCGCCCGAGCGACCTTCTGGGTCCACGGCATCACGGGACCACTCAACCTAGGGGAGGATGAGCGCGCACAGCGCTGGACGAAGGTTGTCGCGGCCCGCTTGGAAAGCAGGCGGCTATCCCAACGTGCCTACCGACCTACCGGTCCGACGATGTGACCGGGTCCCTCGGCACTCTGCCGGACCTCTTGGATAGTCCCCACGGCGCCGATGGCCCCCACGTGATCACCCCACGGGGCTTCGCTCATCAACACCGCCCATGTGGCGGGACGTCATCGCCCGGTAGGGCAGGGAACCGGGAGTCACCCTTCATCGATCGCGTCAGACGATGTCCGCGCCGCAAGGAGGAAGACCGCGACGGCCGTTCATTGATCCTGCTACCACTACTAGCACTACTACCTACTACGAGCTGGCCCTGTCGGTGCCGACGCGCCCTGCGCGCGAGCGCACCGAAGGGTCAGTCGCGGTATCGACCGCCCACGAGGTCTGCGAAGAGATCGACGTACTGGTCAAGGTGACGGTCCCCCAGAAACTCGGCCAGGACCCGGCTGTGTGCGGCCTTGCCGAGCCGGACGGCCTCGCCCTCGTCTGCGAGTACCCGGCACACCAAGGCGGCGAAACCCTTTAGGTCGGCCGGGTCGTCTAACAGCAGTCCGTCCATTTCGTGCGTGATCTGGTCCTGGATCCCGCCCACTCGGCTTGCCACCACCGCCCGGCCCTTCCACATCGGCTCGGTCACGGTAAGCCCGAAGCCCTCTGCCAGACTCTTCTGGACCACGACCGCGGCGTGCCGCTGGAGCGCGTTGACGACGGTGGCGTTCTCGTCGCTGTCGTCCATCGGGAGCGAGGCGAGATGAACGCGTGGCCGCACAATGCTGGGCAGCCTTCGCCACTGCTCCCGGCACTCGGCAAGGACCCGTGCGCCCTCCGGGTCGTCGCCCACACCAGACACCTCGGGACCGGCCAGCACCAGATGCGCCTCCCCGACACCGTCGTCAGCCACCGCCAAAGCGAAACCCGCCATCACGCCGGCCATGTCCTTGAGCCGGTCCCACCGGCTCACCTGCACCACCAGAGGTGTCCGCAGCGGGGGCGGCACCGTTTCGAGGAAGACGCCCCCGCTCCGCCGGTGGGCCCGCACGGCCCCACGTGAGCCGTCGCGCCGGGTGAAGTCCACGGGCCCTGCCGGATCGCCGTCCGCCACCAAGCCCACGGCGGTCAGGACTGCGGCTACCTGGTCCGCAGCGAGCGGCACATTCTTGGCCGAGAACGGATCGATCGAAGGCGGAATGACGACCAGCCGGGAGGCGTCGGCCCACTCTGGGGCGTAGACCCGACGCGAGAACACGAGAACTTCCGCATGCTGGAGATACGAGCGCAAGAATCCCCAGCCGACTCGGCTGTGCTCGTTCGGGACGTCGCGGCCCACATGGCAACGCCAAACAACGCGTGCGCCCAGCCGGCGCAATCCTTCCGCTAGGCCCGCCGTCTGGGGGTCGTGGATCAACACGATGTCACCCCGGGATATACGGGATTCGAGCTCATCGAGGTTGCGAGCAAGCACCGTGCGATAGTGATCGTGCTCAGCCTGCGCGAGGGGTCTGCCGTCACCCGGTGACCCGTG
>JBKPKI010000034.1:0-4610 GCA_046731055.1 Actinomycetota bacterium
TCCTCTTCGAGATAGCCGACCGGGCTCGTGTGAGGTGTGCCGCTCTTGCGGCCGGTCACGGTGAGCAGCAGGACGGGGATGCCATCCCGGGCCTTGTTCATCAACCGTCCGCCGCTGCGGCGGTAGACCGCGTTGTTGAGCTTGGTAGACAGCCGAAAGACCGTCTTCATGGTCCGGCTCATTCGTGAGACTCCTTTTCTCCCGTCCGGCGCCAACGGATCCCGGCCTCGATGAAGTCGTCGAGATCGCCGTCGAGGACTGCGGAGGTGTTGCCGACCTCGTGCTCCGTGCGCAGGTCCTTGACCATCTGGTACGGGTGGAGGACATAGGACCGCATCTGGTCGCCCCAGCTGGCCTTGATGTCGCCGGCCAGCTCCTTCTTGGCCGCGTCCTCCTCGGCCTTGCGGACCAGCAGGAGCCTCGACTGGAGCACCCGGAGCGCCGCCGCCCGGTTCTGGATCTGCGACTTCTCGTTCTGCATGGAGACGACGATGCCGGTCGGGATATGGGTCATCCTTACCGCTGAATCTGTGGTGTTGACGCTCTGGCCGCCTGGGCCGCTCGACCGGAAGACGTCGACCTTGATCTCGTTTTCGGGGATCTCGATGTGGTCGGTGCTCTCGATGAGCGGGATGACCTCGACTGCCGCGAAGCTGGTCTGGCGCCGGCCCTGGTTGTCGAACGGACTGATGCGGACCAGGCGGTGGGTGCCGGCCTCGACGTTGAGGTGCCCGAACGCATACGGAGCCTTGACCTCGAACGTCGCCGACTTGAGCCCGGCCTCCTCGGCGTAGGACGTGTCCAGGACCGTGGTCGGGTATGCGTGCCGCTCGGCCCAGCGCAGGTACATCCGCATGAGCATCTCGGCGAAGTCGGCCGCGTCGACGCCGCCGGCGCCGGAGCGGATCGTCACGACCGCCTCGCGCTCGTCGTACTCACCGGAGAGCAGCGTCCGGACCTCGAGCTCACGGACGTCCTTCTTCAGCGCGGCGAGCTCGCTCTCGGCCTCGGCCATCGTTTCCGCGTCGCCGCCGTCCTCGGTCCCCATCTCGACGAGGGTTTCGAGGTCCTCGATGCGCTGATCCATTCCGACGACTCGCTCGAGCTCGGCGTTGGCCCGGGACAGCGCCGACGTGACCTGCTGGGCCCGTTCCTGGTCGTCCCAGAGGTCCGGTGCCGAGGCCTGCTTCTCGAGGTCGCTGATCTGGCTGCGGAGGGCGTCGAGGTTGGTCACCTCGCGCACGGAGTCCATCGTCGCGCGCAGGTTCCGGATCTCCTCGCCGAAGTCGACAGCCACGAAGGACCAGCCTAGTTCGTCGCGGGAGGTGCAGAGGACGACGGCTCAGCGCACCTCGCGTCGCTCAGCGCAGGGTATTCCGTGCGCTGGGCGAGGCCCCGTGCGCTGAGCTACGCACGAGCATGGGCCGGAACGCCAGGGAGTGGCCGACCGGGGCGAGGCGAGCAGCGACGTCCGGGAGCCGGGCGCTCGCCCCGATGAGCAGCCGCGCCTTGCGGCGCTCGACCGCGCGCAGGATCAGCTCGGCCGCCCGTTCCGGCGGAATCCGGAGTGCACCTTCGAAGGCGGCACGGCCCGCGGCCACGTCCTCCTCGCGGACGCCGGAGGCGCTCGGGGCGTTTCGGGCGATGGCCGTCCGGATGCCGCCGGGGTAAACCGTCGTCACGCCGATCCCGTGCGAACGCACCTCCGACCGCAGCGCCTCACTGAACCCGCGCAGCCCGAACTTGCTCGTGCTGTATGCCGTCTGTCCCGGCGGCGCGACGATCCCGAAGACGCTCGACACGTTGACCACGTGCGCGTTGGCCGCCGCCACCAGCGCGGGCAGCAAGTGGTGCGTCAACCGAACCGGAGCCCGGAGGTTGACGTCGACCAACCACTCGAACTCCTCGAGCGACATCTGCTCAAAGAGTCCCGCCATCGCCACTCCCGCGTTGTTGACGAGCAGGTCGACTCGCGGATGCGTGGCGCGTACCCCCTCCGCCACGAGATCGAGCGCCGGGGCGTCTGCCAGCTCGACCACAATCGTGCCGACCTCGACCTCCGGGTTCAGGAACCGCACCTCCGAGGCCACCGCCCTCAGCCGCTCCGCGTCCCGGTCGAGCAGCACCAGGGTCGTTCCGCGCCGGGCGAGTGCGTGGGCGATCTGCTCACCGATGCCACTCGCGGCACCGGTGACCACGGCGGTCCGGCCGCGGAACACGAACCGCGGCAGCCGGCTCACGACGCCTGCCCGACCGTATGCGTGGGACGCGCGGTCTCGCGGCCGGGCCGGTGTCGGGCGACGAACGTCATGTCCTGGTCGACCCGAGCCCGTCGGACAGCGCGGCGGTCGACGAACCAGTTCTGCCGGATGGTCCACGGCTCCCGGTCGCCCTGCTTCGGGAAGCGGTCCCGGCCGCGGAGCACGTACCCCGAGGTGAATTCCATAACCGGGCGCGGACGCATACCAGCCGGCGCGACCGGCGTGGCCGAGTCCGCGTCGTGCTCGTCGAGATAGCGGAGCACCCGGCAGACGAACTCGTGGGTCACCTCGGCCCGCAGCGTCCACGCAGCGTTGACATAGCCCACGCAGAGGGCGAGGTTGGGCACGCCACTGAGCATCGCGCCGCGATAGACGAACGTCTCGCCCAGGTCGACGGCGCGCCCGTCCACCAGCAGCTGGACGCCGCCGAGGGGCAACAACGTCAGGCCCGTCGCGGTGACGACCACGTCGGCTTCGACGACCTGCTCCGAGCCCAGCTCGAGCCCCGACGGCACGAACCGCGTGATGTAGTCGGTGAACAGTCGCGCGCGACCCTCCGCCACGACCCGAAGGAAGTCGTGGTCCGGCGCGACGCACAGCCTCTGCTCCCAGGGGCGGTAGCGCGGACTGAAGTGTTCGGCGACTGTCTCGTTCCCGACGACGGCACGCATACCACGTCGGAGGAGTACCGCGGCCAGGCGCGGTGCCCGGCGGCTCAGCTCGTAGAAGCCGATGGTCGTCGCCGCGTTCCGGGTCCGCATGACCCGTGTGACGACGGGATCCGGCAGCCATCGGCGCAGTCGCGCAGCAGTCACGTCGTGCGCCGGCACCCCGAACACCCAGCTCGGCGAGCGCTGCACCATGGACACGTCGGCGCCGGCGTCCACCAGCGCGGGAACGATGGTCACGGCGGTCGCGCCGCTCCCGACGACGACAACCCGGCGCCCGCGCAGGTCCAGGTCCTCGGGCCAGAACTGCGGATGGACAACCTCGCCACGGAAGTCGTCGACGCCGGCGAAGCGCGGGGTGTAGCCCGCGGCGTGGTCGTAGTAGCCGGTGCATCCGTAGAGGAAGGCGCAGGTCCACGTCTCGGGCCCGGTCCGCGTCTGTACCTCAAGCGTCCAGCGAGCGTCCGACGAGGACCACTCCGCACGAACGACCTTGCGTCCGAATCGGATCCGCGTGTCGATCCCGTTGGCGACGGCGGCCTCTCGGAGGTAATCCAGGATTTGAGGGCCGTCGGCCAGAGACTCGGTGGCCAGCCATGGTCGGTGCGGGTAACCCAACGTATGCATGTCCGAGTCTGACCGGACGCCGGGGAACCGGAACCGGGCCCACGTCCCGCCCATCGTGTCGGCCGCCTCGAGGATCGCGTACGAGGTGCCGGGCCGCTCGTGCTGCAGGTGCCAGGCGGCGCCGATCCCGGACAGGCCGGCTCCGACGACCAGAACGTCGACGTCCCGGGCGGACATCAGCGGATCGCCGGCTCAGAGAGACGAGAGGATCGCCGGCGTAGCGCGGTCGACGATGTCGGCCTCCTCGGGATGCCGCTTGAGGTAGGCCGCGATGAACGGGCACACCGCCACGGCACGCCGCCCCGACGCCCGCACGTCGGCCAGCGCCGCCCGGGCGAGAACGCTGCCGAGGCCCTGGCCCTCGTAGTTCGGGTCGGTCTCGGTGTGGATGAAGACGCGACGCTGGCCGCCGCCTTCGCCGCCGGGCCGGTCGAGGTAGGCCGTATACCCGGCCGGCCGTCCGGCCACGGTGATCTCGTAGCGATGCTCGGACTGGTGGTCCTTGACGACGGCGTCGGCGGTGGTCTGGCCGGCTCCGGCCTCCGTGGCCCGGGCTCCGTGGTGGTCGGTCACCGAACGACCGTACTCGACGCCCTTTGGCATCTGGCTGTGAGCCTTGACCAGGCGCTGTGGCTCCCAGGCTTTGTCCGGCGCTGCCCCTATCGTCGGGGACATGTTCGGGTCGCAGGCACTGGACACCGCCATCGGGCTGGTGCTCATGCTCTTCGTCCTCGCGACGGCGGCCTCGAGCATCCTCGAGCTGATCAACCGTCTGGCGCGCACCCGGGCCAGGAACCTCGAGAGGGCGCTCGGGTTGCTCCTCGGCGGCGCCGGCAGTGGCGGTGCCGACGCGACCGCCGCGCTCGCGGAGCTCCGACATACCTCGGTGTATGCGGCGGCGACCGAGTCCTCTGACGGCAGGGCACCCGCATACCTCTCGGCCAAGGCCTTCGCCGACGCGGTTCTCGAACTCGCCTCCGACGCGGGCTCGTCGCCCGACGTCGTGCTTCCCCGGCAGCTGCGCGACCGGCTGCAGACGCTGTTGCAGGAGTCG
>JBKPKI010000035.1:0-1771 GCA_046731055.1 Actinomycetota bacterium
CTGGCTCTTCGACTGGGCCAACGGGCTCACCACGACGACGCTCGGCGTCCTGATCCTCGCGTTCGTGCCGGTGCTCCCATTCACCGAGCAGTACGCCCGCGAGTCGGTGCCGCAGGAGTACTGGGGGGAGCCGACATTCGAGCGCGTCAACCGCAACCTCAGCCTCTCCTGGGGCGTGGCGCTCGTCGTCATGGGGCTGAGCAGTCTGGCCGTGGCGTGGCTGCGGTCACGCGCCGACTCGACGGCGGACGCGAACCTGCTCGACCTCGCGCTCAACTGGGTGGTCCCCATCGCAGTGATCGTCGCCATGGTGAGGTTCACCAAGACGTACCCGGCCCGGGTCAGGGCAGAGGCCCGTCAAGGCCCCCCGGCCGGCCCCGAAGCCGCCGGGCCGTCCTGACCGGTTCGTTCTGACCGGTTCGCCACAGTCGAGGCGAGCAGACCCCCGGTATCGTCCCCACTGTGGAGGAGGGGGTCAGGCTCCAGGAAGGCGGCGACGCGTCGTCGAGCGATCCTGCACCCTCCTCTCGGTTGATCCGGGCCTGGACGTGGGTCCGAGGGACGCCTTGCGCCGTCCTGCTCGCGGTCCAGATGGCCGGGGTCGTGCTCTACCCGGCGCTGGAGGACCAGACGGGTCGCGCCTTCGGCCTGGGTCGGTCCTCGCTGAGCGTGTTCGCGCTCCTCGTCCTGTTTCTCGCGGTCGTCGCGGTGCGGCGTACTCCTGCGCTGACGTGGATCTCGGCCGTCCTCGGGGTACCCCTCATCGTCTTGACCATCGCCGAGGCGTTCCAGCCGAGCAACGAGACGATCTCCTTGTGGTCGGGCTTGTTGCACGCGATCTTCTACTTCTACACGGCGTACGGGCTGGTCCGGTACATGTTCAACGACGACCGGGTGACCACGGACGAGCTGTTCGCGACCGGAGCGGCGTTCACCGTCATCGCCTGGGGCTTCGCCTACCTCTACAGCGCGATCCAGATCATCTGGCCGGTGTCCTTCACCGCCTACAACAACCCCGACGAGCCGCGGACGTGGTTCGAGCTGTTGTTCCTGTCGTTCACGACCCTGACGTCGACGGGCCTGTCCGATGTCGTCCCTGTTGCACCACAGGCACGGTCCGCCGTGATGATCGAGCAGGTGCTGGGGCTGATGTACGTGGCGTTCATCGTGGCCCGACTCGTCGGCCTGCAGATCCGCTCGGTCAAGCGACGCTGACACCGTCGAGTTCCTCGATGGAGGCGCTCGACGGGACCCGATGCTGCTGCTGCTCGCGGGCGACGGCCTCGGCATCGCGCAGCGCCCGCACGACGTTCCGGTGGGCGAGCTTGGCCAGCTCGTCCTGCCTCCACCCGCGCTCGGCCAGGGCGGTCAGCACCCTGGGGTAGCCGGTGACGTCCTCCAGGCCGACCGGCATGACGTCACTCCCGTCGTAGTCGCCGCCCAGCCCCACGTGGTCGACGCCGGCCACTTCCCGGACATGCTCCACGTGCCGGACCACGTCCTGCAGGTATGCCGGTGGTTTGGGATGCGTTCGGGTGTACTCGGCGGCCCAGGAGATGAACGAGGGGTAGTCGGGACCGGTTAAGCCTGACTCGGCCGCCGCGGCGAACGCCTCGAGCCGCCACGCGGCGGCCGCGTCCGTGAGGAACTCGGGGACGAACGCCACCATGCAGACGCCGCCCCCTTGCGCCATCCTCGCGAGGACGTCGTCGGGGACGTTGCGCGGGGAGTCGGTCACCGCCTGGGCGCACGAGTGGCTGAAGATGACCGG
>JBKPKI010000036.1:0-13106 GCA_046731055.1 Actinomycetota bacterium
CAGTCCGGCGTCCTCAAGGGCGAGCGCAAGGACGTCCTGCTCATCGACGTCACCCCGCTCAGCCTCGGCATCGAGACCCAGCACGGCCGGTTCACCAAGCTCATCGAGCGCAACACCGCGATTCCGACCAAGCGCAGCGAGATCTTCACGACGGCCGACGACAACCAGCCGTCCGTCCTCATCCAGGTGTTCCAGGGCGAGCGCGAGATCGCCCAGCACAACAAGGGTCTTGGCACCTTCGAGCTGACCGGCATCGCGCCGGCGCCGCGGGGCGTGCCGAAGATCGAGGTCACCTTCGACATCGACGCCAACGGCATCGTCCACGTCACCGCCAAGGACCAGGGCACCGGCAAGGAGCAGTCCATGACGATCTCCGGCGGGTCGGCCCTGCCCAAGGAGGAGATCGAGCGGATGGTCAAGGAAGCCGAGGCGCACGCCGAGGAGGACAAGAAGCGGGTCGAGGAGATCGACGCCCGCAACACCGCCGACCAGCTCGTCTACTCGACCGAGAAGTTCCTCGCCGAGAACGGCGACAAGGTCCCGGCGGCGGAGAAGTCCGACGTCGAGGCGGCGCTCGCCGAGCTCAAGACCGCGGTCGGGACCAAGGAGGCGCCGGGCTCCGACGTCGAGGACATCAAGGCCAAGACGGCACGGCTCAGCGAGGTCTCCCAGAAGATGGGGCAGGCCATGTATGCGGCCAGTGCGGCCAACGAGTCGGCAGCCGGTTCCGGTGAGGCCGGCCCACAGGACTCGGCCACCGGCTCGGAGGCCGGCGCCGGGAGATCCGGGTCCGCTGACGACGAGGTCGTCGACGCCGAGATCGTCGACGACGAGGCTCCTCAGGACACCAAGTGACCCCAGGGCACGAGCACGAGCAGGAGGGTCCGGTCGGCGAGGAGCCGACCGGGCCCACCGGTCACGGCTCCAGCCAGGGCCAAGGTCACGGTCACCGGCGTGGACACCAGGCGGCCGCCGGTCGGTCCGGACAGGGGCGGTACGGCGGTGACGCATCCGCGGAGCCAGGTGGCGATGACGAGTACGACGTCTACATCCCTGACACGCCAGAATCGTTGGTAGAGGGCGAGATCGAGGGCGAGGTCGTCGAGGAAGCGCCTGGCGGCGTAAGCGACGAGATCCACCCTGACACGCGCAAAGCGGCCGAGCATCTCGAGGACCTGCGCCGGCTCCAGGCGGAGTACGTCAACTACAAGAAGCGCGTCGACCGCGACCGTGACCTCGCCCGCGACCGGGGGGTCACCCAGGTCATCGAAGCGCTGCTCCCCGTCCTCGACGACATCCACGCCGCGCGTGAGCACGGCGAGCTCGAGGGCGGCCCGTTCGCGGCGATCGCTGACAAGCTCGAGAGCATCCTCGGCCGGTTCGGCGTCACGACGCTGGGCGCCAAGGGCGAGGAGTTCGACCCGGTCATCCATGAGGCGTTGATGCACGTGGAGGCCGAGCTGCCGGAGGACGCCACGACGACGACCGTCGTCCAGGTGATCCAGCCGGGGTTCAAGATGGGGGAGCGGGTCGTCCGGCCTGCGCGGGTCTCCGTCGCCGACCCGCAGTGACGCGCAACCGCATACGCAATCGCATACTTCTCCGCATACTGACGAAGGAGGGACGTCAAGATGGCTAGCCAGGACTGGTTGGAGAAGGACTTCTACGCCATTCTCGGGGTCTCCTCCGACGCCGACGAGGCGACGATCAAGAAGACGTATCGCAAGCTGGCTCGCAAGCTGCACCCGGACCAGAACGCCGGCGACGCCGCGGCCGAGGCCAAGTTCAAGGAGATCGGCGAGGCGTACTCCGTCCTCTCCGACCCCGAGCAGCGCCAGCAGTACGACCAGATCCGCGCCATGACGCGCGGCGGCGCGCGATTCACGGCCGGCGGCGGTGGGACCGGCGGCTTCGAGGACATCTTCTCGGGCATGTTCGGCGGTGGTGGTAGCACGCGCACCCGGTACTCGACAAGCACCAGCGGGGCGAGCGACGCGGAGATGCAGGATCTGTTGGCCAGCCTCTTCGGCCAGGCCGGGGGCGCGTACCCCGGTGGCGGTTCCTACAGCGGTTATGACACGTTCGGCGCCCCACGGGGCCCTCGCAAGGGTGCCGACATCCAGGCGCGGACGACCCTCTCGTTCCGCGATGCCGTCGCCGGTCAGACGGTTACCCTCGAGGCGGCCGACGGCCAACGCATCACGACGCGGATCCCGGCCGGTGTGCGCGACGGTCAGAAGATTCGGTTGCGTGGCAAGGGAGCTCGCGGTGACCCGGGCGCCGAGCCGGGCGATCTCATCCTGACCGTCACGGTGGAGAAGCACCCGGTCTTCGGCCGCGACGGCGACAACCTCACCGTCGACCTACCCGTGACGTTCTCCGAGGCGGCGCTCGGCGCCACCGTGTCGGTACCCACGCTCGATGGCAGCCCGGTCCGGGTGAAAATCACGCCCGGTACGCCGAGCGGTCGAGTGCTTCGGGTCAAGGGCCGCGGCGTCAAGCGCGGCGACAAGACCGGCGACCTGCTGGCCAAGGTCCAGGTCGTCGTGCCTCAGCGGCTCACCGACGCCGCGCGCGAGGCGCTGGAGAAGATGCAGAACGACGAGGCCGGGCACGACCCGCGGGCCGAGCTCTTCGAGCAGGCCCGGGTCTGAGCGCGGACGAGCCATGGCTGCGCCACGCAAGGAACCCATGGACCGCCGGAGCTTCGGGCCCGACGACGACACTCCGGTCTTCGTCATCTCGGTCGCAGCCCAGCTCGCGGGTATGCATGCGCAGACCTTGCGACAGTACGACCGGATCGGCCTCGTGTCGCCGTCGCGGACGCGGGGTGGCGGTCGCCGCTACTCCGGCCGCGACGTCGCGTTGCTCCGCGAGGTGCAACGGCTGTCACAGGAGGAAGGTGTCTCGCTGGCCGGCATCCAGCGGATCCTCGAGCTGGAGAATCAGGTCGAGGCGCTCCGTGCCCGGGTCAGGGAGCTCACCACCGAGTTGACGGCACAGGCTCAGCGCGCGGACGCCCGTGCGCAGCTCGGCTCACGGATCTTCGCCGCCGGTACCAGGGGCGAGATCGTCGCGGTCCGGCCGGGCGAGCGCCCGCCCCGGTTCACAACGGCGTCGCAGGCCCTCACGCTCTGGCAGCCGGCCTACGTCGACCCGCCACGGGCAAGGTGAGCGCCTCGGCGGAGTCCGGATCTCGACCCGTGAGGAACCCGTGGGAACAACGGGAGACCGCGGTCTCATCCGGCCTGGACCCCGACTCCGTCACCGGGCGCTCGGCGCGGCGCCGGGTCGGTGACGCCGGCCTCGGCCGCGCGGTCGTCGTCCCGATCTATCTGCGCCGACGGGCGTCGGCTGGGCTCCAGCCGCGGGTCATGGGTGTGCTCGTGCGCCTCTCTCCAGGTGGCGGGATCGCGGTGAATTGGGGCCTGCTTCCCACCGACGTCGGCAATGAGTCGGCGTTCTGGGTCGCGGTCCACCGGGCGGTGAGCAACCGGGATGCCGTCACCACACGGGAGGGATGGACCCGTGTCCTGCTGACCGCCGATCCCGACGGGCAGCCTGCCGTCGGCAGCCTGGTTCTTCGCGACACCGACTGGGACCTGCTGCGCGCCGCGCTTGCTCTGAGGTACCACGACCCGTCCGACCCGCAGGACGCGCCGGTCGAACGCGTCGCCGCTTGGTTCCTCGGCCGGCTGGACGGGCTCGAGGGCACGGCGGCGGCTGATTTGTGGGGCCGGCTGGCTCTCGAGGTCGTCACCGTCCGCCGCCCGGAACGACTGGCCGAGTCCAGGTCCCTGCGCTGGCATGCCTCGTGGGGGCCGGGTGGACAGTCCGGGGGTTCTGGAGGGCGGGCCAGTGGGACAGCGGGGCACGACGTGCTCCTCGACCTCACTCAGCACCAGTTCCGTGTGGACGGTCGGATCTTCCGGGTGCGCACGCTGCCCGACTGGGAGCGCGAGCAGGCCGCCCACGACCTCGGGCTGTCGCCGCGAGGGCTGCTGACCTGGCCGGTGTCGCCGCTGGCGGCCGTGCTCCGACTCTTCGACGACATCGCGCCGGCGCCGTTGCGCAGCGAAGGGCCGCAGGACGCCCCGTATTCGTCCCGGATCCGCCGCGGCCCGCAGGACGCGCGCTAGCTCGGCCGGGCTCGGCGCAGGCCACTTTCCGCTTGTTACGCGGACCGGGTGACGTGAACTTGGCCTCAATCGCGGCGGCTGGTCACGGCTTCGCGGTGCGCGGCGTCGGTTGCGCCAGGCTTCTTCCTGGACAGCTTGCGCCACACCCAGCTGTTCGGAAGGTGCTCGTCGAACAGCACGTAGGCGCCGCTCGAGTCGACCACCATAGTGCTCTCCAACTCTCGACGCTCGGAGCCCCGCCCGGCGAACAGCAGCTCGTCGTCCTCCTCCAGCACCGTCTCGCCCTCGGGCGTGAGGACAGCTCGACCGTTGCGCAGCAGCAGCAACGGCACCACCCGGAGCTGCCGGTTTCGGTCCTCCGGGCTGCGCAACAGGTCCCCCAAGATCACCCGGCGTTGGGCGAGCCAGCCGCTGAGCGCGGGTGCTTGTTCCCGGTCCAGCTTGATCTTCCACAAAGCGGGAAGCTCGCGCCCGCAGGTGATCCGCAGCCGCTTGAGCAGATCGTCCGCCCACTCGTCGCCGCGCCCCGGCATCTCCCTGATGAAGCGCCATAGCAAGGGCGTGCTGATCTGGGCGTACACCTCGTGTGCCACCACCTCGGTAGGCACGAGCAGGGCGTCCACCCGCATGGCCTCGAACAGGGCGGCGCTCGTCGGCCGGTTCTGTCGCGCGGCGAGGAACAGACCCGGGTTGATGCGGCGCGCGGTGGCCAGCATCGAGAGGTTGGTCGTGTCGTTGTCGGTCCCGGCCACCAGTCCGACGGCGCCCGCGACGTCGGCCCGGAGAAGGACGGCCCGTTCGGAGGCGTCACCGACGATCACGTCCGGCTCCGGCTCGCCGTGCTCCGCGGGTTCGATGACGGTCACCGCCAGGCCAGCCTGTCGCAGGTCCGACGTCACCTCCCGGCCGAACCGGCCGTATCCGCAGACCACCCATCGGCCGTCGGTCGGGGGCCGGCCTCGCTCGGGCAGTTCCGCGCCCGGTCCAGCCTCCAGCCAGGTCAGCAGCTGATAGGAGGCCGGCGCGTTCAGCGCCAGGCGCAGATGCTCACCGAATCGGTCGAACGGGTTGACGACAGTCGGCGTCCCGAGGGTTCGCATACGCTCAGCGATCGGGGCCGAGATCGTCCGCGAGATGACCGGAAGGTCCGGCCGCAGCAGGGCCGCTGCCATGGTGACCGCAAGGTTGGTCTCGTCGTCGTTGGTCAGCGCGAGCACGCCCGTGCAGAAAGGACTCTCGAGGCCTGCTGCACCCAGGTGATGTGGATTGGCGGCGTCGGCCACCAAGCCGGGAATGTCGGCGTGGTAGGACCCCAGCTCGAGGGCGTCGACGCGATCGGACGACTTGTCGATCACCACGAGCTGAGTACCGAGCCCATCGAAGGCCTTCGCCAGCAGCTCGCCAGCCCGTCCGAAGCCGACCAGCAGCAGGAACGGCTCCCGGAGCCGGGCGACCTTGCCGGTGAATCGCCGCAGCGCCAGCGCCTGCCGGAACGACTGGTCCTGCAGCAGCGTCAGCAATGAGCCGATGGCGTACGCCCAGCCGACCACCGAGAGG
Source organism: Actinomycetota bacterium (assembly GCA_046731055.1). GTDB lineage: Bacteria > Actinomycetota > Actinomycetes > Actinomycetales > Dermatophilaceae > Lapillicoccus. The sequence goes on from JBKPKI010000036.1 coordinate 5,697, forward strand.
TAGATCGCGAAGGTGACCCAGAGTCGCTGTCCGGCGGTAAACGGTGACGGCAACTCGCCGAACCCGATCGTGGTCGCCGTGTAGCTCATGAAGTAGAAGGACTCGAAGAGGCTGATCCGCACCACGTTGCCGTCGGCGTCGATCCCGGGGATCAACGTCAGGCCGATGACGCTGACCGAGAAGATGACGATGATGGTGATGAGGGGAGCCCGCATCCGCCGCATGACCAGGAAGATCGTCGAGGAGGCCTGGCTCGACGACTCGATATGGGCGCGAGGCGAAACCGGGCTCCCGGACTTGCGCCTGCTGAAGAGAGTCCAGAAGACGAGCAGCGGGTTACTCATGGTTGCCTCGGCATTACCCGCGATGGAAGGAGACCGTCTCGGTCACCAACAACACGACCGAGACGAGGTTGGCCAACAGCGCGCCACCCGACAGCGAGACCATGCTGGCCGTGTGAACGGCAGTCAGGCCTCCCGCTGATATCTCGATCGCCCAAACCCAAACGACTCCCGCCGCGATGAGCTGCAGGTCGGCCACCAGACTGGTGGCCAGGTGCACGGCGCCGATCTGGGTGCGATCGCCGAACTTCAGAACGGTGGCGATCAGGCTCACTGCAAGCGCGGCGAACAGCTCGTAGACGTTGTGCAGATCCGGATTGGCGATGTCGCCGATGAAGAACCCGAAGTTCAGCGTCGCCGCGAGTAACACGAAGAAGCCGAAGACGACCTTCTCGAGATTCATGCCCCTCATTCCTCGCCGGTCGCCGAGGCCGGATCACTGAGATTGGGAACCCGTCCAACTTTCTCACGCTGGCGTCGTGCTTTGCCGCTGCGCCATGCGCCCGCCCCGTCGACCACGCCGAGGTGCCTCGTGAATCACCGGCCGCCGAGGCCGTCGATCATGGTCCGCAACGCGAAGTCGAAGCGGTCGTGCCCCTCGCCCGCGGTGAGCTCGGCCGCATACCGCTTGGTGAGCGGGAACTCGTCCTCCGGGAGGGCCGCGAACCGGCGCGACAGGGTCTCCTGCTCGACGACCCAGCCCTTGCTGTCGGACACCTGCCGGACCCACATCGACTAGGACAGTTAGGCCAGGTCGTCGTTGAGCTGCCCGAGCAGCCGGGCGAGGTCGCTGACGTCCGCCGGCGACCAGCGGCCGAGGATCCTCGAAACGCGTTGACGCCGCGCCGTGACGGCCGCGTCCAGCGACCGCCGGCCCGGCTCGGTGATGGTGAGGATCCGGGCTCGGGCATCCTCGACGGACGGCTCGCGGGCCAACAGACCGAGCCGCTCGAGGACCGCGATGTTGCGGCTCATCGTCGACTTGTGCAGGCCCAGCGTCTCCGCGACGTCGATGGCCCGGACGCCGCCAGGCAACGAGCCGGACAGGTCGGAGATGGTGACGAGCACGGTGTACGACGCGACGTCGAGATCGGGATGGACCTCGGCCGCGATCGACGTGGACGCGACTCGCGAGCGACGGAAGAACCGCGTCAGCTCACGCTCGAGGTCGTGGAGGTTGCTGCGCTCCGTCGTGCTCATCTGCCTAGCCTGCCGGGTCGCCCCGCCAAGCAGCGAGCGTGCGCTCGAACGTGTCCGAAATGGTGTCGTCGAAGAGCACGAACCGGACCAGCTCCACCCCATCCCCGCTTGTCTCGTCGTGCGACGCCTCGACGGCGATCCGGGCCACGAGCGCGGGGTCCCACCCGTAGACACCGGCGCTCACGGCCGGGAAGGCCACCGACCGCGCGCCGACCTCGTCCGCCACGTCGAGTGACCGGGTGAAGCAGCGGCGCAGCAGCTGTGGATCCCGTTGCCCCCGGTGCCAGTTCGGACCGACTGTGTGGATCACCCAGCGGGCGCTCAGGTTCCCGCCAATGGTCGCCACCGCCTCGCCGATCGGAAGGCCGGTGGGGTATGCGTCCCGACGCACCTTCCGGCACGCGGCGAGCAGGTCCGGGCCAGCCGCGCGATGGATGGCGCCGTCGACGCCGCGGCCGCCGAGCAGCGACCGGTTCGCTGCGTTGACGATGGCGTCGACCGTCTGCGTGGTGATGTCGCCGCACCCGGTTTCGACGCGACGCCTCATGTCCCCACCCATGTGGTCGTTGGCGATTCGGGGAACTCGCGAAGCAGCGCGTCCAGCCCGCACGTGCAGCCGTCGTCCGGGCGGCAGCCGTCGAGATGCCGGCCGTAGACATGCAGTGCGGCGACCAGGCGGCCGGTCTCGACGACGGGCTCCGCCGGGCCAGCGGCTGTTCCGCGCGCGGCCGGGCCGAGAATCGTGGTCGTTCGCGGCAGCGCTCGCAGCCGGGCGCGCAACCGCGGCGAGTCGACCCCTAACCCGTCGAGCAGTCGGCGTGCCGTCGTGTCCGGGACGGCGAGCAAGCCCAACAGCAGGTCGGCGGTGTCGATCGCCCAGAGCCCTGACTCGTCGGACACCCGCAGCGCCTCCTCGAGAGTGCGTTTCGCCTCGGCCGTGAAGGGAATGTGGCCGCTAACCGATCCGGGGTGGCGTCGGCCGCGGTGCTCACCGAGCCACTCGCGGCCGCGGGTGATCGTGAGGCCGGCGTCCGTCGCGACCCTTGTCGTGGCGTCGCCGATGTGGAGCAGGCCGAGCAGCAGGTGTGCTGACCCGATGTAGCCGTCGGCCCGAGCGCGGGACTCCTCCTGCGCATACACCACCACCCGCCGAGACTCGTCGGTGAAGCGCTCGAACATCCCCCTGCCCCTCTGGAATCAAACCTGAGCGGAATACACTCAACTTTACGACACGTTGTCAGAACGGACGACGCGTACCACCCTTGACCCATCCTGGACCCAAAAGGAGCATCTACCCCGCATGGACCTGCAGCTGACGACCAAGGCCAACGAGGCCCTGGCTGCAGCGGCGCGCGCAGCCGCCGCCCAGGGACACCCCCAGATCGAGCCCGCCCAGCTCCTCAAGGCGCTGGCCGAGCAGCCCGAGACCACCACGCCCGCCCTGCTCGAAGCGGCCGGCACGACCGTCGCCGGCGCCGTGGCCACCGCGGACCGGCTGCTGTCGGCGCTGCCGTCGGTGAGCGGCTCGTCGGTCCCGCAGCCGCAGCTGTCCCGCGGTTCGCTCGCCGTGCTGGAGAGCGCCCGCTCGCTGATGGCGGCCATGGGCGACACCTTCGTCTCGACCGACCACCTCCTGCTCGCGCTCGCGCGCACCGGTGACTTCGGTCTCGATGCGGCCGCGATCGAGGCGGCCATACCGCAGCTGCGCGGTGGGCGTCGGGTCGACTCCGAACACCCCGAAGCAACGTTCCAGGCCTTGGAGAAGTACGGCACCGACCTGACCGCTGCGGCCCGCGAGGGACGACTCGACCCGGTCATCGGGCGCGACACCGAGATCCGCCGCGTCGTCCAGGTGCTGAGCCGCCGGACCAAGAACAACCCAGTCCTCATCGGCGAGCCCGGCGTCGGCAAGACGGCCGTCGTCGAAGGCCTCGCCCAGCGCATCGTCGCGGGCGACGTTCCCGAGAGCCTGCGCGGCAAGTCACTGGTCGCGCTCGACCTGGGCGCCATGGTCGCCGGGGCGAAGTACCGGGGAGAGTTCGAGGAGCGCCTCAAGGCGGTCCTCGAGGAGATCACCGGCTCCGAGGGCCAGGTGATCACCTTCATCGACGAGCTGCACACCATCGTCGGGGCCGGAGCGACCGGCGAAGGGACGATCGACGCCGGGAACATGATCAAGCCGATGCTGGCGCGGGGCGAGCTGAGGCTGGTTGGCGCGACGACGCTCGACGAGTACCGCAAGCACATCGAGAAGGACGCCGCGCTGGAGCGCCGGTTCCAGCAGGTCTTCGTCGGCGAGCCGTCGGTCGAGGACACCATCGCGATCCTGCGCGGACTCAAGGAGCGCTACGAGGCACACCACAAGGTGGCGATTGCCGACGCGGCCCTGGTGGCCGCGGCGTCTCTGAGCGACCGCTACATCACCGGCCGCCAGCTACCCGACAAAGCCATCGACCTCGTCGACGAGGCCGCGTCCCGGCTGCGCATGGAGATCGACTCGTCGCCCGTCGAGATCGACGAGCTCCGGCGCCAGGTCGACCGGCTCAAGATGGAGGAGCTGCACCTGCAGGCCGAGACCGACGAGGCCTCGCGCGAGCGGCTGGCCAGACTCCAGCAGGACCTTGCCGACCGCCAGGAGCAGCTCGACGCCCTCAACGCGCGGTGGGAGGCCGAGAAGGCCGGGCTCAACCGGGTCGGCGACCTCAAGTCGAGGCTCGACGAGCTGCGCTCCCAGGCGGAGCGGCTGCAGCGCGAGGGTGATCTCGGTGGCGCGTCGGCGATCCTCTACGGCCAGATACCCACGGTCGAGCGCGAGCTCGACCAGGCTGCTCGTGACGAGTCGGCCGCGACCGGCAGCGGCGCGGACGTCATGGTCAAGGACGAGGTCGGCGCCGACGACATCGCCGACGTCATCTCCTCCTGGACCGGCATCCCCGCGGGACGGCTGCTCGAGGGTGAGACCGAGAAGCTCCTCCACATGGAGCAGCACCTCGGTGCTCGCCTGATCGGTCAGACCGACGCGGTGCGCGCCGTGTCCGACGCGGTTCGACGAGCGCGGTCGGGCATCGCCGACCCCGACCGGCCGACCGGCTCCTTCCTCTTCCTCGGTCCCACCGGCGTCGGCAAGACCGAGCTGGCCAAGTCGCTCGCCGACTTCCTCTTCGACGACGAGCGGGCCATGGTCCGCATCGACATGTCGGAGTACTCCGAGCGGCACGCGGTGGCCCGGCTCATCGGCGCGCCGCCCGGCTACGTCGGCTACGAGGAGGGCGGTCAGCTCACCGAGGCCGTGCGGCGGCGGCCCTACTCCGTGATCCTGCTCGACGAGGTGGAGAAGGCGCACCCGGAGACGTTCGACATCCTGCTGCAGGTGCTGGACGACGGTCGCCTCACTGACGGCCAGGGCCGGACCGTGGACTTCCGCAACGTCATCCTCGTGATGACCTCCAACCTGGGTTCGCAGTTCCTCGTCGACCCGCTGCTCACCCCGGAATCACGCAAGGAGGCGGTGCTCGGCGTGGTGCGGCAGACGTTCAAGCCCGAGTTCCTCAACCGGCTCGACGAGATCGTCATCTTCGACGCGCTCACGACCGAGGACCTCACCCAGATCGTCGACCTCCAGGTCCACCAGCTGGCCAACCGGCTGCACGACCGCCGCATCACGCTCGACGTCACCGAGGCGGCCAAGGAGTGGCTGGCCCTCACCGGCTACGACCCGACCTTCGGTGCTCGGCCGCTGCGCCGGCTGATCCAGAAGGAGATCGGCGACCGGCTGGCCAAGGCGCTCCTGTCCGGCGAGGTCCGCGACGGCGGCACCGTCAAGGTCGACCTCGACGCCGAGGCGGACACCCTCGTCCTGCGGTGAGATCTTGGGGTGGATCGGCCACGTGGATGCGTGGACGATCCACCCCAATGCTGTTGGTCAGCGGGCGAAGAAGACCCGCAGGTCCCCAACGACGAGCTCGGGCACCTCAAGCGCCGCGTAGTGGCCGCCGCGGTCGAACTCCGACCAGTGCACGAGATTGTCGTTGTCACGCTCGGCCAGCGGCCGGATGGTCTGGAAATCGTCTTTGAAGACCGCCACGCCGGTTCGACCGTGGCTGACCTGCGGCTCGGCGCCCGAGCGTCCCTCCGTGTAGTGGTACCGCACCGCGTTCGCCGACGTGTTGGTCAGCCAGTACAGCGACACCTGAGTCAGTACCTGCTCCGCAGAAACCAGGCTGGTCCCGTTGCCGAAGTTCTCGAACAGCTCGTTGTAGGCCAGCTGGCCCACCGGTGAGTCGGACAGGGCCGCGGCGATGGTCTGCGGACGGGTGCCGTTCATCTGGTTGTACCCACCCACGGACTGGAACCAGCCGAGGAACTCCAGCGCCGCATACTCCTTGGGCCCGAACGAGTCCATCTCGCCCGACGCCCCACTCGGGAACGAGAAGAGCTGGAGGACGTGCGCACCGAGGAAGCCCGGCTGGTTCAGGACCGCCAGCTCGCGCGAAACCATCGCCCCGCCGTCGCTGCCGTGGGTCCCGTACGACTCGTAGCCGAGCCGGCGCATGAGGGTGTCGTATGCGCGGGCGACGGCCGCCATGGTCCAGTCGCCACCGCCCGGGGCCGGGGTGAGCGGAGTGCTGAAGCCGAACCCTGGCATCGAGGGGACGACGACGTGGAACGCGTCTTCGGCGCGGCCGCCGTGGCCGACCGGGTCGGTAAGCGGGCCGATCATGTCCAGGAACTCGGCGAACGAGCCGGGGTACGTGTGCAGGAGGAGCAACGGGGTGGCACCCGCCTCGGCCGAGCGGACGTGGACGAAGTGGATGGTCTGCCCGTCGACATCGGTGAGGAAGTTGGGGTATGCGTTCATCCGCGCCTCCTGCTCCCGCCAGTCGAACCGCTTCCAGCGCTCGACCATGTCGCGCAGGTAGGAGACTGGCGTGCCGTACGTCCAGGCGTCGCCGGGCGCCTCGACGGGGTAGCGGGTGTTGGTGAGGCGAGCCTGCAGGTCGTCGATGGCGTCCTGCGGGATCTCGATGGTGAAGGGCCGGATCGCAGTGCTGTCGGTGGTTGTCATGGCCGCTACGCTAGAAACAGTTCAGGAACGTTTCGTTCCTGTTAAGCGAAGGAGTTTTCGACATGCTCGAGAGCTCCGCTCGACTGCTGGCCTTGCTGGGGCTGCTGCAGTCGCGGCGCGACTGGACCGGTCCGGAGCTGGCCGACCGGCTCGGCGTGACCGACCGCACCGTCCGCAAGGACGTCGACCGGTTGCGGCTGCTCGGCTATCCCGTCGACGCGGTCCGCGGACGGCACGGTCGCTACCGGCTCGGCGTCGGCGCCTCGCTGCCGCCGCTGCTGCTCGACGAGGACGAGGCCGTCGCGGTTGCGGTGGGACTGCGCGCGGCGACCGGTATCACCGGGATCGAGGAGACCAGCGCCCGCGCCCTGGCCAAGCTCGACTCGGTGCTGCCGCACCACCTGCAGCGCCAAGTGTCGGCAATGCACGACGCGGTGCTCAAGGGGCCGGAGAACACCGGGTCCAACGTGGACGACCCCGTGGTGGACGCAGGACTCCTCAAGGCGCTGGCCGCGGCGATCCGCGACCGCGTCGAGGTTCGCTTCGACTACCGCTGGCGGCACCCGGCGGACCGGCGACAGGTCGAGCCGTACCGACTGGTGTCGTGGCAGCGGCGCTGGTACCTCGTGGCCCGCGACGCGCATACCGATGTCTGGGCGCCGTATCGCGTGGACTGGATGACACTGAAAACCCCTGGGGGACGGCGCTTTTCGCCGGTGGCGTTTCCGGGAGAGGACTACACCTCGTTCGTGCTGCGTGAGGTGGCGTTCGCCGGGTGGGCGGTGCACGCGCGCGTCCTCGTCG
>JBKPKI010000037.1:0-3449 GCA_046731055.1 Actinomycetota bacterium
CGACGTCCTCCGCCAGCAACGGGCCGTCCGGGAGGCGCAGGTCGCGCTCGCAGTAGGGCGAGTGCTCGAGGAACTGGCCGTACTTCGACAGGTAGCGCTTCGGCGGTGAGATGTGCGAGTTGGCCTCGATCGCATACGTGCGCAACGGGTCCCGGGGCGAGCGGCGGGGCAGCCATCGGTGCGTCGTCGCCCGCGGGATGACGACGTAGTCACCAGGCCCCACGTCGAACGCACCGAACACCGTCTCCACCCGAGCTCTTCCGCGCTCGACGAAGACGCACTCGTCGCCGATCCCGTTCCGGTACCACGGCGAAGGCTGAGCCGACACCGCATAGGAGATGCGCACGTCGCCGTTCCCGAGGACCAGCCGACGCCCCGTCACCGGGTCGGTCCGGCGCACGGTGGCCGCGTCGAAGAGGTCGTGCAACCGCAGATGCCGCGGCACGAGCGGGTGGTTCGGCGTGGTCGAGAGGTCGCCGACCGCCCACTCTCGGGCGTCGGCGATCGTCGACGGGATGTTGCGGTGGTAGAGAAGGGACGAGTCGGAGGAGAAGCCCTCCTCCCCCATCAGCTCCTCGTAGTAGAGGCCGCCCTGCTTTCCCCGCGATGACGGCTGCCGGTGCTGCGTGTGCCGCTTGTGTGGAACGCTGCCCATCCGCTGGTAATGCGCCATCACCGCTCCCTTTCGTGACCATGACCGTCCGATAATCGAACACCGGTGTCCCGATATCCTACCGAGCGTGACGAGCTGGCTCGACCTAGACCCGACCGACCCGTTTGGCCCCCAGACCCTCCCCTACGGGATCTTTTCCACGGCCACGCAGCCGGACCGCCGAGTCGGTGTGCGCATCGGAAACCACGTCCTGGACGCCGCGGCAGCAGCGGAGCGGGCCGGCATGGAGTCCGGCGAGACCTGGGCCGGCGCCAGCCTCAACCCCTTCCTCGCCCGAGGGTCTCGCGCCTGGGCCGCCGCCCGCGAGTGGCTCACCACCGTCCTGTCTGACGACACCTACCGGGACGCCGTCGAGCCGTTCCTCCACCCGCTCGACGAGGTGATGCTGCACCTGCCCTTCGAGGTCGCCGACTACGTCGACTTCTACGCCAGCGAGTACCACGCGGCGAACCTCGGCGCGATCTTCCGCCCCGACAACCCCTCGCTGCCAGCCGCCTGGAAGCACCTCCCGATCGGCTACCACGGCCGCTCGGGAACGGTCGTCGTGAGCGGCACCGACGTCGTGCGCCCGAACGGCCAGCGCCGCGCACCAGACGGCGGTCGGCCGCACTTCGGTGCGAGCACCCGGCTCGACTTCGAGGCCGAGGTCGGCTTCGTGGTCGGTGGTGCCACAGCGCTCGGTATGCCCGTGGCCGTGCCCGATGCGGTCGACCACCTCTTCGGAGTGGTCCTTCTCAACGACTGGAGCGCGCGCGACATCCAAGCGTGGGAGTACATCCCGCTCGGCCCGTTCCTTGGAAAGTCTTTCGCCACAAGCGTTTCCGGGTGGGTCACGCCGATGGCGGCGTTCGACTCGGCGCGGGTCAGCCTCCCCAGCCAGGACCCGCGCCCGCTCGACTACCTTCGCCATGAGACCGCGCGCGGGATCGACCTCCACCTCGAGGTGTCCCTCAACGGCACGGTCGTCAGCCGCCCCGAGTACCGCGACATGTACTGGTCGCCCGAGCAGATGGTCGCGCACCTCACGGTCAACGGCGCCTCGCTGCGTGACGGAGACCTCTTGGGGTCCGGCACGGTCAGTGGCGCCGATGCAGGAACGCTGGGCAGTCTGGTCGAGCTCACCGCGAACGGCGCGAACCCGCTCGCCCTCGACGACGGATCGACGCGTGGGTTCCTCGAGGACGGCGACGTCGTGACCATGACCGCCTGGGCGCCGGGCCCGGACGCCACCCGCATCGGCGTGGGGGAGGTCACCGGCCTGGTGGTTGCTGCCCGGTAACCGCGCGCCGGCTCAGGCGAGAGCGTCACCCACCTCGCCGGCCGCGGCCACCACAGCGGGACCCACCCGGTCCTCGTCCAGCTCGGTCAGCGCGACGACCCCCACAGAGCCCTCCACCCCGCCCGCCGGCAGTGGGGCGGCCACGCCGTACGCGCCCGGCTGGAGCTCGCTCCGGCTGGACACCCAGCCGTCCCTACCCTCGCGACCCCACCCGATCGCCCGGCCGGCCGCACCGCGGTCGAGGGCATGCCGGGTCCCCGCTCGGTAGGCCACGTGGACGTCGGTCCAGGTCGGCTCGACCACGACCACCGCGAGGGCCGCGTCTCCGTCGACCACCGTCAGGTGCGCGGTCGCCCCGACCTCGTCGGCCAGTCGGCGCAGCACCGGCGTCGCGGCCGCCCGCACCAGGGGGGCGACCGCCGCGGCCAGGCGAGTCACCGCATACCCCAGTCGCACCCGGCCGTCGGGCAGGCGACCGACGTACCCGTGGGACTCGAGCGTCCCCAACAACCGGTATGCGGCGGTGCGGCTCATCCGGAGGCTGGCGGCGAGTGCGGTGACGGTCATGCCGGCCGTGTTCTCCGGCCGGGCGAGCAGGTCCAGCAGGCGCAGACCACGATCGAGGGTCAGCGAGAACGAACCGCGAAGCTCCGGTCCGGGGTCAGCTCCAACGGCTCGGTCAGCGCCCACGACGTCGTACGACGACGTTGGTCGCGGCGATCTTGTCGTGCAGCGCCTGTCGCTTGTCGTCCCAGAGCGGCCAGAGCAGGTTGAGGAGAATGACGATAGACCCCACGGCCCCCACGCCGGGGAGCAACGACAGCAGGCTCGACCCGATGAAGATCAGCTGGCGTTTGAGAGCGACCAGCACCGAGGGGTTGCCGGGGTGATCGCGGAGTCGCACGGCGATGCCGAGCGCCATCTTGCCGGGTGTCGCCCCTCGCCAGGTCAGGAACGCGACCTGGTAGACGACGGTGACGACCAGGCTGACCAGGCTCAGCGCCAGGACGTAGCCGTAGATCTCGTTCGTGAGGTCGGCCTGGTTGATCGTCGGCTCGACGCCGCGCTGGGCATCGTTCATCAGGTCGGAGAGCCACGCGGTGTACCAGGTGACCAGCTGTGAGATCCAGTACCAGCCGGCCACGGTCGTGAGGACCCCAACAATGAGCATGTCGATGAGGTAGGCGCCGACCCGTTGGCCGTAGCTGGCGAGCGGCACGCCGTCCGGGGTGGTCTTGACGCCTAGAGCCGTGGCGTAGGCGGGGGGCATCGCGCTGTACCCACCCTGCGGATATCCCGGCGGTCCGGATGGCGGCCCACCGTACGGCTGCCCGTACTGGCCGTACTGCTGCCCGTACGGGGGCTGCTGGCTGTACGGCGGCTGCTGGCTGTACGGCGGCTGCTGCTGTCCGTGGTCGCGCGGTGCCTGGTACTGCTGGTCGCCGCCGGGCAGCTGCTGGGTCGGCTGCTGCGGAAGCTGTTGGGTTGGCGCCTGCC
>JBKPKI010000038.1:0-10765 GCA_046731055.1 Actinomycetota bacterium
GCCGGTCAAGGTAGTAGTCCCAGCCGGGACCGACGTCGGCGGCGACCCCCGGGTCGGACATCCGCTGTGCGAAGGTCAGCGTCGTGACGCCGTCCCGCTCGTCGAGGTCCAGGGCCAGGTGCCAGTCGCCGTATGGCGTGCTCGAATGAGTGGCGAGACGGCGAGGCGGGTCGCACTCGTCGATCCACATCCGCTCGGCGGACGCGTCGGGACTCTCCGCGGTCATCCGGAAACCGACCCAGCCGTCGGCGGGGTCGCCCTCCCACGTGCCGATCCAGCGCTCGAGGCGGTCCGGTTCGGTGACGGCGGCCCAGACGTCCTCGACCGCGGCGGGAAACTGCCGCGTGAGGACGACGACGTCGTGGCCGTCCCTCGTCTCGCGGTAGCCGGTCGGGTGCGTATGCGTCATCCCGCGTCCTCTCGAGGTCGGTCGGTGGGTTGAGTGGTGCGGCGACGGTCACGCCGGGTCCGGCGAACCTCGGTGTCCAGGGCGTCGAGGGCCGCCTCGAGGGCCGCCTCGTGGAGCGTGGGCGCGGTCGAGGACGGCTGGCCGGTGTCGAGCTCGTCCAAGAAGCGCCGGACCGGTTCGAGCCCGGCGGGTTCCAGGCGGTAGTGCCGCTCGCGGCCGCGGTCCTCGGCGCTGGCCACTCCCGCCTCGGTGAGCAGGCGCAGATGGCGGCTGACCGCCGGACGGGTCACGGTGTGGGCGGCGGTGAGATCGACGACCCGCGCAGGGCCGGCCGACAGCTGCCGGAGGAGGTCACGCCGGATCTTGTCGGCCAATGCATCGAACCCGTCCACCCGGATATTGGTAACAGAATCCTTACCAATCGGTCAAGGCACAGGACGTGCGGGCCGACCGCCGACCGCTCACTGAGCATCGAGGGCCGCTAGCCACAGCGCCGCATACCGTGGGCCGTCCACCTTGAGGGCGACGTCGACCTCGACCGGTGACCGGCCGTGCGGGTCGTGGGTCATGTCGCCGGCCCAGCTGCGCCGGTCCACGACGGTGCGCCCCCGCGACCATGAGCCGCCGAGCTCGACCCGGACCGGGAGGCGTTCGGTATGCAGCGCGTCCGGTTCGAGGACCGCGCAGACGGCACCGGCGTCCCCGATGGTGGCCGGGTCACCGAAGCGGTCGCACTGGAACTGCATGAGCAGGCCGGCGAGGCGCGCGGCTGGCTCGTCACGACGGGCAAGGTCGCCGGCCTGCGCGGCGGTGATGGTGGGCTCGTAGAAGACGTCGAGACCGTAGAGCGTGACCGTGAGGCGAAGATCGGCCGCCGCGTCGAGGGTCATCGCCGCAGCTTCCGGGTCGTGGAAGACGTTGAACTCTGCGGAGGCGGTCGCGTTGCCGACGTTCACTGCGCCTCCCATGAGCACGACGTCCCGCACCGAGGTGGCGACATCCGGGTAGGTCCGCAGCAGCAGCGCGACGTCCGTGAGCGGGGCCAGGGTGACGAGGGTGACCGGTTCCGACGCCGCCCGCAGGACGTCGCGCAGCAGCTCGACGGCGTGGCGCGGGTCCGGGCGCCGAGCGGACTTCGGCCAGTCGAGGTCGCCGAGGCCGTCCTCGCCGTGGACGTGCCGCGCGTCGGGCGGGTTCTCGAGCAGGGGACGCGCGCTGCCGGCGGCCACCGGCACGTCCTCGCGGCCCGCGGCGTCCAGGACGGTGAGGGTGTTGACCACCACCAGGTCGAGCGGCGCGTTGCCACCGACGCAGGCGACCGCCCGCAAGTCCAGCTCAGGATGCCGAGCCGCGAGAAACAGGGCACAGGCGTCGTCCACCCCGGTGTCGACGGCGAGCACCACCGGACGCGGCATGGCGGGGAGCATACGGCGCGCCGGTAACGTCCAACCGTGCCCCGCCGCCCCGCCGTCGCCACGTCGATCGTGGCCGCGCTCGGCGCGCTCGGGACGCTCGCCGCGTGCTCGACCGGGCCCGCTTCCCCCGACGGCAGCGCGACGACCGCGGCCGCGTCGCCCACGATCCCCGCCGCCACCTCGACGACTTCTCCCTCTCCGGAACCGCCGTCACCGAGCACCACCACCACGACGACGGCCAGCTGTGCGCAGCGGCTCCTCGGCACGCTCGGGCTCGAACAGAAGGTCGGCCAGCTGGTGATGGTCGGCGCCCAGTCCGGGCTGACCGCCGACCGGCTCGACCCGGTGCTGCGCGACCAGAAGGCCGGCGGGGTCGTCCTCCTCGGGAACTGGACCGGCGCCGCGACCGTGGGCGGCGCGACGAAGCACTGGCAGCCGGTCGGGCGAGCCGCGGCGGGCGGGATCGGAATGCTCGTGGCCGTCGACCAGGAGGGCGGCCAGGTGCGGCATCTGCGCGGGACGGGCTTTAGCACAACCCCGTCGGCCCTGAGCCAGGGCCGGGCAGGAACCGCTGGGCCCAACGCCGCCCGAGTCGCCGGGGAGCTGAAGGCCGTCGGAGTGAACGTCGACCTCGCGCCCGTCGCTGACACCGTGGCGGCGTCCTTCGCGGCCCGCAACGCTCCGATCGGCGCCTACCAGCGCGAGTACGGCAACGACCCGGCCACCGTGTCCCGCTCGGTGGTCGCCGCCGTCGAGGGCCTGCAGGACGGCGGCGTCAGCGCGACCCTCAAGCACTTCCCCGGTCTCGGCCGCGTAACGGGTAACACCGACCTCACGGCGAACGGCACGACCGACTCGACGACAAGCGCCGACGACGCATACCTCGAGCCGTTCCGGGCCGGCGTGTCGGCGGGCGCCGATCTCGTCATGGTGTCCTCGGCGCTGTACCCGAAGCTTGATCCCGCGAACCGGGCCTCGTTCTCGCGGGCGATCCTGACCGGCTTGCTGCGGGAGCGGCTTGGCTTCGACGGCGTGGTCATCTCCGACGACCTCGGGTCCGCGCGGGCGGTGGCCGACGTCACGCCGGCGGACCGGGCGACGCTCTTCGTCGCGGCGGGCGGCGACGTCGTCCTCACTGGCCTTCCGTCGACCGTTCCGGCGATGGCTGGCGCGCTCCGCGACAAGGCTGCGGCCGAACCGGCGTTCGCCGCACAGGTCGATGCCGCCGTCACGCGCGTTCTCGACCTCAAGGTCCGCCGCGGCCTCGCCACCTGTTGACCGCTGGTCTCCGCTTCCAGACTTACATTGTTACGAGTCTGCAGCCCGCGCGATGCCGAAAATCGACAAGAACGTGAGTCTGGAAGGCGGAAGAGCGGGGGTCAGGCGCGGACCAGGGTCACCGGCATCGACGAGTCGGCCGGCAGGTCGAGCGCCGACGGGGCCACTCCCCTGGCGAGCATCTGTGCCCCGAGGGCGGCCACCATGGCGCCGTTGTCGGTGCAGAGTCCGGGTCGCGGTATGCGCAGCCGGATCCCGTATGCGTCGCAGCGCTCCTGAGCCAGGGCGCGGAGCCGCGAGTTGGCCGCCACGCCGCCACCCACCAGCAGGTCGTCCACGCCCTCGGCCCGGCAGGCGGCTACCGCCTTGCGGGTGAGGACGTCGACAACGGCTTCCTGGAAGCTCGCGGCGACGTCGGCAACCGGAACCGGTTCACCCGCGGTCTCCCGCATCTGGACCCATCGTGAGACGGCCGTCTTGAGCCCCGAGAACGAGAAGTCGAACCGGTGCCGTTGGAGGTCCTTACCGGCGGTCAGACCGCGCGGAAAGTCGATGGCCACCTGGTCGCCCTCCCGCGCGGCGCGGTCGATGTGCGGCCCGCCGGGGAACGGAAGCCCGAGCACCCGGGCCACCTTGTCGAACGCCTCCCCCGCCGCGTCGTCGATGGTCGAGCCGAGCGGACGCACGTCCGACGTCACGTCCGGGACCAGCAGCAGCGAGGAGTGCCCACCCGAGACGAGCAGGGCCATCGTCGGTTCGGGCAACGGGCCGTGCTCGACCACGTCGACGGCCACGTGAGAGGCCAGGTGGTTGACCCCGTAGAGAGGCGTACCGAGGCCCACAGCCAACGCCTTGGCCGCCGCAACCCCGACCAGCAGGGCTCCGGCCAGACCCGGCCCCGACGTGACCGCCACGGCGTCCACGTCGCCGAGCCCGATTCCCGAAAGGCGGCAGGCTCGCTCGATCGTGGGGATCATCGCCTCGAGGTGCGCCCGGCTCGCCACCTCGGGCACGACCCCGCCGAACCGGGCGTGCTCGTCGACGCTGCTCGCCACGGCGTCGACGAGCAGCGTCCGGCCACGGACGATCCCGACGCCGGTCTCGTCGCAGGAGGTCTCGATACCGAGGACCAGAGGCTCGTCGGTCACAGCGGGTTTCCGTCTAGACGGCGCCGCATCACCACGGCGTCGACGTCTGGCCCGGCCGGCTGACGGTAGTAGCGCCGGCGCACCGACACCTCCTCGAATCCATGCCGCTCGTACAGCCGCCGCGCCGGCCCGTTGTCGGCGCGCACCTCGAGCATGACCGAACCGGCCCCGCTCTCCGCGGCGCGCCGCACCAGCTCCCCCACGAGGAGGTCCCCAAGTCCCCGACCACGGCGGGTGGGCATCACGGCGACGGTCATGACGTCGGCGACGTCACCGCCGAGGTCCACACCGGCATACCCCTCGATGCCGTCGCCCCCAACCATCACGACGTACGACCGTCGCGGCCGGCCCGCAAGCTCGGCCCACCAGGTCTCGGCCGACCAGGCGTCGTCGGCGAACAGCTCGCTCTCGAGCTCCGTCAGTCGAGGGATGTCGCGCCAGGTCACCTCCCTGAGGTGGCTGGTCATCCGAGCGCCGACTTGGCCGCGACGTGCGGGGCGGCGTCGGGACGACGGAGGTAGTAGGGCTCGTGCTCGTCCACCGCGTCGCCGGCGGCCAACCGGCGGACGACCAGGTCGGCCAGCGCCGCGGCGGAGACGTCGAGGGGACCGTCGACCGGCCCGCGGAAGGCGTCGGGATAGAGCCGCGGGCCCCGTCCGACGGCACGGAGGGCCGCGACGGAGGACGGCAGATCCGCGGGCTTGCCGACGTGTGGCCCCTCGAGCCGATCCGGTATGCCCGTGGCCGAGGGCGCGTACACCGCCCAGTACACCTCCTTGCGTCGCGCGTCCGTGGCGACGAGGACCTCCCCCGCGGGGCCGGCCTGGAAGGCGAGGGCGTCGAGGCTGCACAGGCCGAGAGGGCGAGCGCCGGTCACCAGCGCCAGGGTGCGCGCCGTGACGACACCAACCCGCAGGCCGGTGAAGGGCCCCGGCCCCAGGCCGCAGGCGATGTCGGTGAGGTCGGCAGGACGGGCGCCGGCCTCGTCGAGGACGCGGGTGACGCCGGGAGCGAGGTGCTCGGCGTGCCGGCGGGCGTCCAGGGTGGTCGCCTGCGCCAGCACCCGCGATCCGTCGTGCAGGGCCACGGTGATCGCCGTCGTCGACGTGTCGAGGGCGAGGAGGAGCACCCCGGCAGGCTATCCAGCGCCCGGGCCTGGGGGATCGGGCGGACTCAGGCTCAGCCCACCACGCCGTCCCAGCGGATGCCATGTCCGGTGAGCGTCGCCCGCCGGGCCTCGCCGTCGACGACCTCCAGCTCAATCTCCAGGTAGGCGTCGGCCAGCCGCTCGGCCACCCCGTGGCCCCACTCGACGACCGTGACGCTGTCGGCGACGTCCGTGTCGAGGTCGAGATCGTCGAGCTCCAGCGCACCACCAATCCGGTATGCGTCCACGTGCGCCAGCGCAGGTCCACCGACCAGCGACGGGTGAACCCGGGCCAGGACGAACGTCGGCGACGTGACCGGCCCGCGCACGCCGAGCCCGGCGCCGATCCCCTGCGTCAGCGTCGTCTTCCCCGCCCCTAGCCCGCCGGTCAGGACCACGAGATCACCGGCCCGCAGCGACCGGCCCAGCCGCATACCGAGGTCGTGGGTGTCGTCCGCAGACGCGAGAGTGAGCGCCGCCGGCAGCCGCGCGGAGCTCACGAGGCCTCGCGGCGCCGCTCCCGGGTGGCCCGGTTCCCCGGCACCGAACGCCGCTGCCCCTCCATCCGTTGGAGGCCGCGCTCGATCCGGCGCTTCTTGTCGACGTCGGTGACGACCCGGCGGACCCTCGGACCGAGCTCGGCCGGCTCCGGCTCCTCGGCCCGGCGGCGGGCTCGCTCGACGAGCGCGTCGAGCTGTTGGTTGAGCAGGTCGGGGTGCTCGAGCATGATGACGTGCCCGGCGTCACGGAGGATAACGTGCTGCGCCCCCGGCAGCGCTCGGACGATCGCCTCGCTGTGCTCCGGCGGCGTCACGAGATCCTGCTCGCCGTTGAAGACGAGGGTCTCGCAGCCCTCGAAGGCCACGAGTCCAGCGGTCTGGTCGTACTCGTCGAAGGCGGGCGTGAACGAGTGCAGGACGGTCAGGTTGGTGCCGAGCAGCATCCTGGCCGTGAGCTTGACGACGCTGCGGGGAACCGGTGACGCGAAGGAGTACCGCTCCACCAGGAACTCAGCCAGCTCCGAGTTGGCCGAGAGGAGGTTCCTGAGCAGCTCCGGTCGGTGCTCGAAGATGCCCGCCACGCCCGGACCGAGGCGCTCGATGAGCAGCCGCCCCGTCGCCGCCGCGAAACGTCCCGAGGCCAGCGGCATACCTCCTGCAGACGTCGAAACCGCGGCGAACGCGACGACCCGTTCGCGCACCAGGTCCGGATAGAGCGTCCCGAGCGACATCGTCGACATGCCGCCCATCGAGTGGCCGACCAGCACCAGCGGTCCTTCCGGTGCGACCGCCTGGATGACCGTGACGAGGTCCTCGCCGAGCTGGGCGATCGAGTATGAGGACACGTCGCCACGATCGGAGCGTCCGTGCCCGCGCTGGTCCCAGACCACGACCCGGTACCCCGCCCACCGCAGGTACCGCCGCTGGAACACCCAGCACTCCGACGTCAGACAGAAGCCGTGAGACATCACGACCGTGGGTCGCACCCGGCCGTCCTCGACGAGCCCGTCGCCGGACGAGGGCTCGTCGACCTCGACGTGGAGCCGGACGCCGTCGGTCGCGACGACGAGGCGCTCCTCGCTCGGGTGCTCGACCAGGCTCACGCCGGTCTCGAGGGCGTTCTGCCGCCGGCGGTGCATCCGGTCCGCCACCAGCCCGGCGGCCGTCGCCGCCCCGGCCACGCCCAGGCCGACCCCCAGGCCGATGAGGCCGTTCCTGCTCGAGCTCACGCGTCTCCTCCGACGTACACCCTGGGCACCCGAGGCCCGATCCGCGTCACAATCTCATAGCTGATCGTCCCCGTTGCATCGGCCCATCCCTGTGCCGTCGGACCGGCCGGGTCGGCGCCGAAGAGGACGACCTCGTCGCCCTCCTGGGCGGTCGAGTCGGGGCCCAGATCGACGACGAACTGGTCCATGCATACCCGGCCGGCGATGACGTGAGACCTGCCGTGCACCGCCAGCGGGCCGACGTTCGTCGCGTTGCGAGGGATGCCGTCCGCATACCCCAGCGGTACCAGCCCGAGGACGGTCTCGCGCGGGGTGACGTAGGCGTGTCCGTACGACACGCCCTGCCCGGCCGGCACGCGCTTGACCAGGGACAGCCGGGCCGTGAGGGTCATCGCCGGGGTCAGCCCGTATGCGTCGGGTCCGCCGAGCTGCGGTACGGGGGTCAGTCCGTAGACCGCGATGCCCGGGCGGACGAGGTCATAGTGGACGGACGCGTTGGTGAGGGTCGCGGCCGAGTTGGCCAGGTGGCGGACCTCGAGGTCGCAGCCGGCCGCCTCCGCGGCGCGGACCGCCTCCTCGAACACCTCCCGCTGCCGCCGGACGGTCGGGTGGTCGGGTTCGTCGGCGTAGGCGAAGTGGGACCACACGCCGACCACCCGGACGGTGCCCTCCGCCTCATGGAGGCGCGCGGCGGCGACGAGGTCGAGGAAGTCCTGGCCGTAGGCGCCGTTCCGGCCGAGACCGGTGTCCGCCTTGAGATGGAGGCGGGCGGTCCGGCCGGTCGCGCGGGCCGCCTCGACGATGGCGTCGAGCGCCCAGGGGGCGCTGGCGGAGACGTCGATGTCGCGGATGAGCGCCTCGGCGAAGTCGTTGCCCGGGACGTGGAGCCAGGTGAAGATCCGGCCGTCGAACCCGGCGTCGCGCAGGGCGACCGCCTCCGGCTGCTGTGCCGCGCCGAGCCAGGTGGCGCCACCGGCCTGTGCGGCGCGGGCCGACTCGAACAGGCCGTGGCCGTAGCCGTCGGCCTTGACCACCGCCATGAGCTCGGCCGTCGCGGACCGCTCGTGGAGCACGCGGACGTTGGCCGTGATGGCGCCGAGATCGACGACGGCGGCACCGGGCGCGCCTGGCGGCAGGCTCACGGCCGCCAGTGTGGCAGGTGGGGCTAGCGAGACTCCGCCGCTCCCGGATGGAGGTATACCCGAGCGCCCTACCGCTCGCTCCACTCTCCACCCGATCTCCGGAGCAGGGTGGCCACGGTCTTCGGTATACGTCGGGCCACGTCGGTGATCCGTACCGGGCCTCCCGGGTTGGCCCCGTCCGCGGCGACGCCGTGGACGAGAGCGCCGAGGGCTCCGGCGTCTAGGGGGTCGAGACCAGCCGCGAGGAGGGTCCCGAGCAGGCCACCCAGGACGTCCCCAGCGCCCGCGGTTGCCAGCCACGCCGGAGCGTCGGCCTGCGAGCGGACCGCGCGGGACGCGTCTGGCGAGACGACGAGGGTGTGCGACCCCTTCAGAAGCACCGTGCAGCCGGTTCGCTCGGCGGCGGCGCGGGCATGAGCCAGGGGTGCGGCGGTGACCTGGTCTCGCGTGACCTCGCCGGGACCGTCCGGGCCCGCGTCGAGCCGGGTGAGCAACCGGGCCAGCTCACCGGCGTGCGGCGTGAGTAGGGTCGGCGCGTCTCGACGGTCGACCAGCTCCAGTGCTCCGGCGTCGACGACGACGGGCAGGTCGGTGGCCAGGGCCTCCTCGACGTGGTGCTT
The DNA here is from genome assembly GCA_046731055.1 of Actinomycetota bacterium. Lineage (GTDB taxonomy): Bacteria > Actinomycetota > Actinomycetes > Actinomycetales > Dermatophilaceae > Lapillicoccus. The sequence goes on from JBKPKI010000038.1 coordinate 8,889, forward strand.
CTGCTCGGCGACGCCCTTGGCTCGACTGCCGGGGTCGAAGCCGGATCCGCATACCCACGCCTGCACCCGTCCCTCCGCGGTGACCGCCTCCGGGGCGGCGGCGTGGACCAGGGCCTGGACCTCCGGCGGACCCACGTACCTGACCATGCCCGGACCCGCTGCGAGCGCACCCAGGACGCTGAGCACCGCCGCGCCCGGGTAGGTGGGCGTGCCTGCGACGATGCCGACAACGCCGCGCGAGTACTTGTCCGAGCTCGGCCCCGGTACCGGCCAGAGCCGCCCGACGTCGTCGAACGTCAACCGCTCCACAGCCGGCTCAACCCGGCGCCTTTCATCTTCCAGGCTCACGTTATTGCCGATTTCGACGGCCGAAACGCCCCGAAACCGCGAAGAACGTGAGCCTGGAAGGTGAGAAGCGCCGAGGTCGAGGCCGATGTCGACCACCGTCAACCGGCCGACGGCCGGCTCGGTGGCCGGGAGCAGGTGCACGGGTTTGGCCACGCCGAACGTCACCGTCTCATCGGCGAACACCGCGTCCCCCAACGGCACCTCGCCGGCCGGGTCGGCCCCGCTGGGCAGGTCGACGGCCACCACGCACGCGGCCTCCGAGATCGCCTCGACCCAGTCCGCGGCCTCACCGGTCAGGCCGGGGCGGCCGCCGATCCCGAGGATGCCGTCCACGACCACGTCGGCCTCGGCGACCACGGAACGCCAGCCCACTCCACCCGCCGACATCAGGGTCACGCCAGCCGACCGGGCCGCCTCCAGACCGCCCGAGTGCGCCGTCGCCGAGTGGACCGCCGCGGCCGAAAAGCCCTGCTCCGCCAACAGCGCCAACGCGTACAGGGCATCGCCCCCGTTGTTTCCCGCGCCCACCAGGCCGACGACTCGCATACCCTCCCGCTCTTCGAGCCGGGCGACGACCACGGCGGCCAGTCCACGGGCGGCGCGGGCCATCAGCTCGCCGTCGGGAAGGTCGGCCATGGCCGCCTCCTCGGCGATCCGGACGTCGGCGACGGAGAAGGCCTCGATCACGGCCTCACCCTTCGGCGATGACGACCGCCGAGGCGATCCCGGCGTCGTGCGAGATGGAGAGGTGGAACGACGCCACGCCGAGGTCCTCGGCCCTCGCCGCCACGGTTCCGGACACCCGCAGCGAAGGCTGTCCCTTCCCGTCCTGAACCACGGTCGCATCGAGCCAGCGCATCCCGGTCGGCGCGCCGAGCGACTTGGCGAGCGCCTCCTTGGCCGCGAACCGGGCAGCGAGCGAGGCGAGGCCCAGCCCGCGCTCGGCCTCGGTGAAGACGCGGTCGCGCAGGGCCGGAGTGCGCTCGAGGGTCACCCCGAACCGCTCGACGTCCACGACGTCGATCCCGACGCCGATGATCACTCGACCGTGACCGACTTGGCGAGGTTGCGCGGCTGGTCGACGTCGAGCCCCTTGGCCGAGGCCAGCTCACACGCGAAGACCTGGAGCGGTACCACCGTGAGCAGCGGCGCCAGTAGCGTCGAGACCGCCGGAACCCGGATGACCTCGTCGGCGAACGGCACGACATCCTCGTCCCCGTCCTCGGCGACGACGATCGTCCGGGCGCCGCGGGCCCGGATCTCCTGGATGTTCGACACGACCTTGCCGTGCAGACCGTGCGTCGTGGACGGCGACGGGACGATGACGAAGACCGGCTGACCCGGCTCGATGAGGGCGATCGGGCCGTGCTTGAGCTCGCCCGCCGCAAACCCCTCGGCGTGGATGTAGGCCAGCTCCTTGAGCTTGAGCGCCCCCTCCAGCGCCACCGGATACCCGACGTGCCGCCCGAGGAAGAGCACCGCCCGGGTGTCGGCCATGAACCGCGCGATCTCACGGACCCGGTCCATCG
>JBKPKI010000039.1:0-51311 GCA_046731055.1 Actinomycetota bacterium
GTCCCCACCCCGCCGGCCGCGGCGTGGACCAGCAGGGTCTCGCCCGGCTGCAGGCGGGCGCGGTCGTGAAGGCCGAACCAGCCGGTCTGGTAGGCGATGACGAACCCCGCCGCCTGGGCGACCGGCATCCCGGGCGGCGCCGGCATCGCCACGGCGGCGTCCAGGAGGGCTTCCTCCGCGAAGGAGCCGTGCGGTAGCACGCAGGTCCCGACGACCCGGTCGCCGAGGGCGGGGCCGGACACTCCCGGGCCGAGCGCGACGACCTCGCCGCAGGCCTCCACGCCGGGGATGAACGGTGGTTCCGGGCGGACCTGGTACTCCCCGCGGCACAGCAGCACGTCGGGGAAGTTCACTGGGACGGCGAGCACGTGGACCAGCACCTGGCCAGGGCCGGGCTCCGGTGCGGGGACATCCGCCTCCGTCAGCGCCGTCGCCGGCTCCCCGGTGACCTCGACCCGCCAGGCCCTCACGGCGTGGCTCCCGCGTCGAGCTTCGCCTGAAGCCGGCCCATCCCGGCCAGCCAGGCGTCGGGGTCGGCCGCGCGGGCGCGGTAGTAGCCCGCGACCTCCGGGTGAGGCAGGACGAGGAAGTCGTTCCCCTGCAACGCCCGCCAGATCACGTCGGCAACCTCCTCCGGTTCGAGGGCCCGGTCGCGGGACAGCAGGTCGCGCAGCGGTCCGGCTTCTTCGAGCATCCGTGTCCGTACCCCTTGCGGGCAGACGGCCTGGACGACGATGCCCCGGTGCCCGTAGGTCGCGCGGAGCCACTCCGCAAAGGCCACGGCAGCGTGCTTCGAGACCGAGTACGGCGCGCTGCCGAGCATGGTCAGCAATCCAGCCGCGGAGGCGGTCACGACGAATCGGCCACCCCCGCCGTCGAGCCATCGGGGGACGAGCAGCCGGGCCGCCCGGACGTGGGCCATGACGTTGACCTCGAGGGCGATCTCCCACGCGGCGTCGGCAGTGTCGAGGCCGCGGCCGACGTCGGTGCCGGCGTTGGCGAAGAACACGTCCACCCGGCCGAGCGCGTTCAGCGCCGCCGCGACGAGCGGTTCGACCCCGGCCGCCGACGCGCAGTCGCCGACCACGGCGACGGCGCCGAGCTCGGCGGCGACGGTCTCCACGGCGGGGTCGAGGTCGGCCACGACGAGCCGGAAGCCCTCCGTGGCCAGCCGGTGGGCGATCGCTCGCCCGATCCCGCCCGCGGCGCCGGTCACGACGGCCGACGAGCCCGACGCATACATCTCAGACGCCACCGGTCATCGTGAGGCCACCGTCGATGACGATCGTCTGGCCGGTGACCCAGGCGGCGTCGGACGAGAGCAGGTAGGCGACGGCACCGGCGACGTCCTGCGGCTCGCCCAAGCGCTTGAGCGGGTACGTCGCGGCCACCTGCTCCTCGCGGCCCTCGTAGAGGGCGGTGGCGAAGGCGGTCTTGACCACGGCCGGCGCCACGGCGTTGACCCGGATCGTGGGCCCGAGCTCGACGGCCAGCTCCTGGGTGAGATGGACGAGCATCGCCTTGCTGGCGCCGTAGAAGGCAATGCCTGGCGCGGGTTTGAGGCCGGCGATCGAGGCCACGTTGACGATCGCACCGCCGTGCTCGCCCAGCCATGCCGCATACCCCTGCTGCACCCAGGCGAGGGCGGCGATGCAGTTGACCTCGACGATCTTGCGGGCGGCCTCGAGGTCGAGCCGCATCAGCGGACCGTAGGCGGGGTTGATCCCCGCGTTGTTGACCAGTAGGTCGAGACTCCCGAAGGCCTCGACGATGCGGGCCACGGTGTCGCGCTGGTGGCCGAGGTCGTCGGCCTTCCCGGCGACCGCCATGGCGTGCTCCGGGCCGCCGAGCTGCGCGACCGCGGCGTCGAGGGCGTCCGGGTTCCGGGCTGTGACGCAGACCCGGGCGCCCTCGTCCACGAGCCGTTGCGCGATGCCGAGACCGATGCCGCGGCTCGCTCCGGTGACGAGAGCCACCGACCCGTCGAACCGTCCCATCGGCTCTCCTTCGAGGTAAGCGCTTGCTTACCTTGGCTTACGAGGACGGTTCCGTCAACCGGCCGCGTGCCGGCCCCGTGGCCGCCCACCCGGTAGCCGGCGCACGACCGGGGCGAGCATCTCACCGACCTCCGGAACCCGCATGAGCAGTGCGAGTCCGAAGTAGACCACCGCGAACACCAGGCCCCCGACGGCCAGTTCGGCGAAGGCCCATCCGCGACCGGTCTGGCCGTCGCGCAGTGGCGTCGTGATCAGGTAGGACAGCGCCGACGCGACCATGCACGCCGCGATCATTCGGATCCAGCTGAACGCGACTTCCCGGAGCCCGAAGAAACCGATTCGCCGTCGAACGAACCACATCCCGAAGGCCGCGCTGCACACGTTGCTGACCACGAGCCCGACCGCCACCACCGCAACGGCGACCTCGGGCCGGAACGCCAGCGCCAGCAACGCGACCGTCGACGCGACGACCGAGAGCACGACCTGCTCGTAGAAGACCATCCGGCCGTCGTCGTGCGCGTAGAAGAAGCGCTGGTTCAGGACGTCGATGCCGAACGGGACGATGCCCGGCGCCATGACGGCGAGGACGAGTGCGGTGGCGGGAACCTCCCGGGGGTCCCGGGACGAGAAGAGCAGGGTGACGACCGGCAGCGCGAAGACGACGAGCGCGAACGTCGCCGGGATGGTGAGGACGGTCGGAAGGGCCAGGCCGCGCCGGTACTCGGCCCGCAGGGTGTCGCGGTCGGCGTCGTGGACCGCGCGCGACATCCGCGGGTAGATCGCGGTGATGACCGAGAGGGTGACGAAACCGTGCGGCACCATGAAGATGAAGAAGGCGGACGCATACACGGAGATGCCGGCGACGAAGTCGGTGCTCGGCTGCTTCGTGGCGTGCCAGATGACGTTGGACGCGACGAGGTAGCTCAACTGGGCGACGATCAGTGCGACAAAGGCCCAGCCGGCCACCTTCGACGTCGTCCGCAGTCCGACACCGCGCAGCCCGAAGCGCGGCTGCCAGCGGAAACCGGTGCGCCACAAGGCGACCATGAGGACGACGGCCTGGGCGACGATGCTCAAGGTCGCGCTGCCGGCGAACAGCCAGACCATCGGCGCGGTCCACTCGCCCGGACCGACGTGACCGTCGTAAAGCCGCAGGAACGCCAGCAGGCCGGCGATGGCAAAGACGTTGGCGACGGCTGGCGCCCACGCGAACGCGGCGAACTGGTTCCGCGCGTTGAGCACCTGGCCGAGAACGGCGTACAGGCCGTAGAACAAGATCTGCGGCATGGTCAGGACCGCGAAGAAGACGGCGAGCGCTCGCGCGTCCGGCGGCAAGTCACCGGCATACAAGAAGATGAAGAACCCCGCGCCCGCCGTGCAGATCGCGGTCACCACGGCCATGCCGGCGGTCGACAGGGTGATGATCCGGTCGGTGTACTCGCGGCCGCCGTCCGGCAGTCGCATCGCCTTGACGATCTGCGGGACGAGGACCGAGTTGATCACGCCCCCGGCGATGAGCATGTAAATGACGTTCGGCAGGTTGTTGGCCGTCTGGAAGGCGTTGCCGACGAGGCCCTGGCCGAGGGCGAGGACGATGAGCGACTGGCGGAAGACGCCGAGGACGCGTGACGCCATCGTGCCGGCCGCCAGGGTCAGGCTCGACCGGGTCACGCTCGGCGTTGACGTGGTCATCCCTTCGATTGTCCCCGGGCTCCGCTCAGCGCGGTGATCGCGGCGTTCGTGGCGCGGCGCCGGGTCCGGTCGACGGGCGCCTCCACGACGTGGACGCCGCCGAGTGCTCCAGCCAGGGCCGTGCGCAGTGCCGCCACGGTGTCCACGCGCGTGTATGCGGTATGCGTCGCCCCGCAGAGCGCCTCCAGGTCGACCCCATGGGGTGTCCCGAACACCCGCTCGAAGGCCGCCGCGTACGGATCCGCGCCCTGCTCGAGGGTGGCGAAGATTGAACCGCCGTCGTCGTTGACGACCACGAGGGTGACGTCCGGTCGAGGTTCACTCTGTGCGATGAGGAGGCCGTTCGCGTCGTGCACGAAGGTCACGTCCCCGAGAAGAGCGAGCGTGCGCGAGGCCTCCCGACGGCCGAGAGCCGCTCCGACGGCGGTGGAGACGGTGCCGTCGATGCCCGAGAGACCACGGTTCCCGACGACGAAGCGGTGCTCGTGCGCTGGGTACGGCACGGTCATGAGGTCGAGGTCGCGGACGGGGTTCGACGACCCGGCGACGAGGGTGGCGTAAGGGCCGACGGCGGCCGCGACCTCGCGGGCGACCTGTAGCGCGTCGAGTTCAGGGAGCCCGTCGACGAGGCCGTCGACCCGGGCGGACAGCCCGTGGTCGGCCGCCCGCCAGGAGTCCAGCCAGGCGAGGTCCTGCGCCGACGGCCCGGCGTCGGACACCGTCGGGACGAGGCCGAGGTGACGGGCGACCCGGGCGGGATCGGTGACGACGCCACCCGGTCCGGGTGCCGCAAGCACCTCGACGTCGTCGCGGGAGATCAGCCGGGTGACGGGCCGAGAGAGGGTCGGGTGGCCGAGGACGACGACGCGCTCGACCTCTCGGGCGAGTTCTCCACCCAGGAGGAGACGGTAGGTGCGGATCGCGTTGGCGCCCACCCGGGCGCCGGACGTCGGCTCCGCGAGCAGCGGCCAGCCGGCCCGTTCGGCGAGGATCCGGGCCGCCGAGCCGCTCTCGTCGCCCGCGACGACGACGGTGCGCTTGCCCCGTCGGAGCACCTCGACACCGGCCCCTCTTCCCCCGACACTGGCCGCTCTCCCGCCGACTCCAGCCGCCGCCACCACCGCCAACTTCTCCGCACGTGAGGACTTATGGGGCCCGATGTCCGAAATGTCCGCCGAAAAGTCATCACGTGCGGGGAAGTTGGCGGCAGGCGGCCACCACGGCTCGGCCTCGGGCAGCAGCGGTTCCTCGAGCTGGACGTTGAGATGGGTCGGGCCGCGCCGGCGGGTGGCGACCTCCGCGGCGGCCTCGAGATCTTCCGCGGTGGCGTCGACGCCGAGGTCGAAGCAGGGTGCGAACACCCCGAAGATCCCATCCTGACGCGTGGTCTGGTTGGCCCCGGTGCCTCGCATCGTGGCCGGTCGGTCGGCGGCCAGGACCACAAGCCGGCGGCCCGAGTGCGACGCCTCCATGACGGCGGGCAGCAGGTTTCCGACGGCCGTCCCGGACGTCGTCACCATGGCGACGGGCGACCGGGAGCCCGCGGCGAGGCCCAGGGCCAGGAAGCCGGCGGTCCGCTCGTCGACCCGCACGTGGAGCCGCACGTCGCCGGCGGCGTCCGCGGCATACAGGGCGACCGCGAGCCCCGCCGAACGGGAACCTGGGGCGAGGACGACCTCGCGGACGCCACCGGAGACCAGGGCGGCGACGAGGCGCACCGCACGCTCAGGCGACCTCACGACGTCCTCACCAGGCCGAGTATGCCGTCCGCTCGCCGCACGGACCGGGCCCTCGGTACTCCGACGACCGTCGCTAGCGTGGCCTTTCGTGACGCCCGTCAGCCCCGCGACCTCGGACCGGAACTGGTGGCGACAGGCGGTGGTGTACCAGATCTATCCACGTAGCTTCGCCGACGCGAACGGCGACGGGATCGGCGACCTGCGCGGGATCCTCGCGCATACGGACCATCTCGTCCGCCTCGGGGTCGACGCGGTCTGGCTCAGCCCGTTCTACCCGTCGGCGCTCGCGGACGGCGGCTACGACGTCGACGACTACCGAGCGGTCGCGCCGGAGCTCGGGACGCTCGAGGACTTCGACGAGCTCGTCGCGGTGCTCCACGGCGCGAACATCAAGCTCATCGTCGACATCGTCCCCAACCACACGTCGAACCGGCACGCGTGGTTCCGCGAGGCCCTGGCCTCGCCTCCGGGGTCCGCGGCGCGGAACCGCTACGTGATCCGGCGTGGCAACGGTCCCGACGGCAGGGAACCGCCGTCCGACTGGCACTCCTTCTTCGGAGGCCCGGCGTGGGACCCGCTCGGTGACGGAGACTGGTACCTGCACCTCTTCGCGCCGGAGCAGCCGGACCTCAACTGGGCCAACGAGGAGGTGCGGGCGGACTTCCTCAGGACGCTGCGCTTTTGGTCGGACCGGGGCGTGGACGGATTCCGGATCGACGTCGCCCACCTGCTGGCCAAGGACGCGTCGGTCATCGGTGGCGTGGCGGCCGACTTGCCGACCGCGGAGCGGATCAAGGCCGGGTTCCCCGACGGTCAGCACCCGTTCGAGGGCCGCGACGAGGTGCACGCGATCTACCGGACCTGGCGGGAGCTGTTCGACGAGTACGACCCGCCGCGGATGGCGGTCGCCGAGGCGTGGGTCGCCGCGCACCGCCGCGTCGCGTTCGCCCGGCCCGAGGGGCTCGGTCAGGCGTTCAACTTCGACCTGCTCCTCACGCCCTGGGACGCCACCGCGTTCCGGAAAGTCGTGGAGGAGAACCTCGCCCTCGCCGCACAGGCGGGCGCGTCGTCGACGTGGGTGTTCTCCAACCACGACATGATCCGCCATGTCACGCGCTTTGCCGTGCCCAAGGACACCGACCTGGTCGCCTGGCTGCGCGAGGGCGGGCACGATCCGGAGCCGGACCTCGAGCGCGGGCTCCGGCGGGCCCGGGCGGCGACCCTGCTCGCGCTCGCTCTGCCGGGGTCGACGTATCTGTACCAGGGCGAGGAGCTGGGCCTGCCGGAGGTGACCGACCTGCCCCCGGCGGTGCTGCAGGACCCGACCTTCGTCCGGAGCAGCGGCGCAGAGAAGGGCCGCGACGGGTGCCGGGTGCCTCTGCCGTGGACCGATGACGGGCCGACGTTCGGTTTCGGGCCGGGACCCGCCTCGCATCTGCCGCAGCCGGACTGGTTCGGTGCCTACGCGGTCAAGCGGGAGCTCAACCAGCCAGGCTCCACGCTGCACTTCTACGTCGAGGCCCTGGCCGCGCGGCGGGCCCTCCAGGCCGCCGAGGAGCTGAGCTGGCGTCCGGCGCCCCCGGATGTGATCTCGTTCGAGCGACCCGGCGGCTGGGTGTCCGTGACGAACTTCGGTGAGCACCCCGTCCCCATGCCCGAGGGTCGGATGGTCATCGCCAGCCGGGCCGTCGTGGGGCTGGAGCTCCCGGCCGAGACCACTGTGTGGCTGCAGACCAGGGAGGCGTGATGGATCTTCGGATCTTCACCGAGCCGCAGCAGGGCGCCAGCTACGAGGACCAGCTCGCCGTGGCGCGACGGACCGAGGAGTGCGGCTTTTCGGCGTTCTTCCGCTCGGACCACTACCTGGCCATGGGCGGCGACGGCCTTCCCGGGCCGACCGACTCCTGGGTGACCCTGGCCGGTCTGGCTCGCGAGACGTCGACGATCCGGCTCGGGACCCTGGTCACCTCGGCGACGTTCCGCCTCCCCGGTCCGCTCGCCATCAGCGTCGCGCAGGTCGACGTCATGAGCGGGGGACGAGTCGATCTCGGGCTGGGGACCGGCTGGTTCCCGGCGGAGCACACCGCATACGGGGTGCCCTTCCCGGACACGGCCGAGCGGTTCGACCGGCTCGAGGAGCAGCTGGCGGTCATCACCGGGCTGTGGCGGACGCCGGTGGGGGAGACCTTCTCCTTCGCGGGGGACCACTACGTCCTCGCCGACTCCCCGGCACTGCCGAAGCCGACGTCTCCGGACGGCCCGCCGATCATCGTCGGCGGACACGGCAAGCGGCGGACACCGCGGCTCGCGGCCCGGTATGCGGCCGAGTTCAACGTCGGATTCTCCTCGGCCGACGTCGTGGGTGACCGCTTCGTCCGCGTCCGCGAGGCCTGCGACACCGTCGGCCGTGATCCGAACGAGCTCGTCTACTCGGCCGCACTCACCGTGTGCTGCGGGCGCGACGAGGCGGAGTTCCGGCGCCGGGCCGAGGCCATCGGGCGCGACGCTGACGAGCTGCGGGAGAGCGGGATTGCCGGCACACCCGCGGAGTGCGTCGAGGCGATCGGCCGGTATGCGTCCATCGGCACCGAGCGGGTGTACCTGCAGGTCCTGGACCTGCACGACCTGGACCACCTCGACCTCTTCGCGGCCGAGGTCATGCCGCAGCTATGACGACGCTGAGCACGCCTGACCGCTCCAGCCACCGTCCGGACCTGCGGAGAGGCCATGTTTCGTCGTTTTCACGCCCTGAGAGCGACCAGAGCTGGCCTCTCGGCCGAGACCACAGGGGAACCGGGCAGCGAGCGGGGAGCTGGGGCGCTAAGACGCGGTCAGGGCGTCGCGCATCGGCAGGAACTTGGCCTCGGCCTCGGCCGCCTCGGCGTCCGGGTCCGAACCGGCCACGATCCCGCATCCGGCGAAGAGCCGGACAGAGCGCGAGTCGCGCTGGTCGAATCGCCCGCACCGCAGGGCGATCCCCCACTCACCGTCGCCGGAGGCGTCCATCCAGCCGACCGGACCGGCGTACCGGCCGCGGTCCATCCCCTCGAGCTCGGCGATGAGCGGGGCCGCGACCCGCGCCGGCGTCCCGCCCACCGCGGCGGTCGGGTGCAGCGAGGCGGCCAGGCCGAGCGACGTGGCGTGGTCGGCGGTGACCCCGGCGACGTCGGTCGCCAGGTGCATGACGTTGCTGAGGTGAAGCACGAACGGCGTCTCCGGCACGTTCATCGAGGAGCAGTGCGGCGCGAGTGCCTGCGCGACCGAGCGCACCGCATACTCATGCTCTTCGAGGTCCTTGCTGGAGCGCGCGAGCGAGGCGGCCAGGGCGAGGTCTCGGGCGTCGTCTCCAGAGCGCCGGATGGTCCCGGCCAGGACGCGGGAGAGCACCAGGCCCTGGTCCCGGCGGACGAGGAGCTCGGGTGTGGCCCCGACCAGGCCGCCGACGGAGAACGTCCAGGTGCGCTGGTACCGCTCGGCCAGCGTCTCGAGCAGCCACCGGACGTCGATCGGCTGGGCGGACCGCGCGCTCAGGTCGCGGGCGAGCACCACCTTGTCGAGCTCACCGTCGTTGATGCGTCCGACCGCGCGTCCGACCGCCGCCTTCCACTCGTCCACCGAGAGGGCCCCGGACACGAACCGCACGTCGATCGGTGCCTCCGGCGGCGGTGATGGTCGCAGCATCGGGATCGGCGGCAGGTGGGCGTCGTGGCCGATCGTCGTGACCCACCAGCGATCCCCGCGGCGACCGACGACGACCTCCGGAACGACGAGGACGCCGGGGTCGGCGGAGTCGTCGGCGAACGGCAGCGACCCGAACACGACCGGGCCGGAACCAGGTTGGCGTACCTCGTCCCTGACCACCGCGTGCCGGACGACCTCCCGCCACCACGCCCCGGCCTGCTCGAACCGCTCGGGCCCAGAGACTTCGAACGAGGCCGCCCGGCCCCACCCGACCAGGCCCTCGCGGTGCCGGACCCACGAGACGAGCTCCTCCGGCTCGGCGCGGGGCAGGAGCGATAGGAGGGCTCCTGGGTCGGGGATCTCGTGGGTGCGGACCACGAGCGGCGAGCCGCTGGGCGGGGCGGCGGGGGTCGCGGCGGTCTCTGGGAACGTCGACATCGCTCGTCACTCTACGGGCGCGACCCAGGGTCCCCGCGAGTCGGTGCGTCACAGCCGCTGCGACACAATGCCGCAATGGACCGCGCCACCCTCGACAAGGACCCGTCCGACGTCGCGCGGATGTTCGACGGGGTGGCTGCCCGGTACGACCTCACTAACGACGTCCTCTCGCTCGGACAGGACCGGCTGTGGCGCAAGGCGACGATCGCGGCGCTCGGATGCACTCCCGGCGACCGCGTCCTCGATATCGCCGCCGGGACCGGCACGAGCTCCGAGCCGTTGGCCGACGCCGGCGTCGACGTCGTCCCGGCCGACTTCTCGCTCGGCATGCTCCGAGTCGGTCGTCGCCGCCGTCCCGATATGCCCTTCACCGCGGCCGACGCGACGCATCTGCCGTTCGCGGACGGCTCCTTCGACGCGGTGACGATGTCGTTCGGCCTGCGCAACGTCTCGGAGCCGGCGGCGGCCCTCGCGGAGTTCCGGCGGGTGACTCGGCCCGGCGGCCGGCTGGTGTTGTGCGAGTTCAGCCGTCCGGTCAACCGTGCCTTCCGGGCGGTGTACCTGCACTACCTGATGGCTGCCCTGCCCGCCGTCGCTCGTCGCGTGTCGTCAAGCCCCGACTCCTACGTGTACCTCGCCGAGTCGATCCAGGCGTGGCCGTCCCAGCGGGCCCTTGCCCTGACCGTCCAGGACTCCGGCTGGAAGGACGTCGAGTGGCGCAATCTCAGCGGGGGCATCGTGGCGCTGCATCGCGCTCGCGTCTGAGTGTTTCAGCGCCAGAACGCCGGGTTAGGTATGCCTGAGCAGGCAGCTCTCTCCAGGCAGGCATAGAGTGTCGGAGAGTTCGTGAACATCTTCACAAGCACGTCGACGGACGGAATGATGGGGGCCATGGACGCTGCCGCGCACTCGGCGACCGGGCCGGCTGCCGAGTCGGTCGCGGGCATGGCCGACGTGGTCGTGGTCGGGGCGGGTCCGGCCGGCTCGACGACCGCGGCATACCTCGCGATGGCGGGCCTCGACGTCCTCCTCCTGGAGAAGACCACCTTCCCGCGCGAGAAGGTCTGCGGCGACGGTCTGACGCCGCGCGCGGTGCGCGAGCTGATCACCCTCGGCATCCCGCATCCCCAAGACGACGGGTGGATCCGCAACCGCGGGCTGCGCATCCTCGGCGGCGGGATGACCCTTACGCTGGACTGGCCGGACACCTCCGAGTTCCCGCCGTACGGGCTGGTCCGCACTCGGATGGACTTCGACGACATCCTCGCCCGCCATGCGGTCAAGCACGGTGCCCGGCTGCTCGAAGGCGTCAACGTCACCGCGCCCCTCGTCGATGACGCTGGCCGGATCGTGGGTGTGCAGGCCAGGGCGGTCGACGAGAAGGGGCGCAGCAGCGGGCCGGTGCTCGGCTATCGGGCGCCGCTCGTCGTCGCGGCGGACGGCAACTCGTCGCGTTTGTCGCTGGCCATGGGCCGCGAGAAGCGCGACGACCGGCCGATGGGAGTCGCGGTCCGCACCTACTACACGTCGCCGCGTACCAATGACGACTACCTCGAGTCCTGGCTCGAGCTGTGGGTGGCCGACCCGAAGAACCCCGCCGAGCGAGTCCTGCTGCCGGGCTACGGATGGGTCTTCGGCGTCGGCGACGGGACGTCCAACCTCGGCCTCGGGATTCTCAACACCTCCAAGGCATTCGGCAATGTCGACTACAAGGACGTCATGCGCCGCTGGGTCGCGACGATGCCCGAGGAGTGGACCTTCAGCGACGAGACCATGGTCGGGCCGATCCGCGGAGCCGTCCTCCCGATGGGATTCAACCGACAGCCCCACTACGCCGACGGGCTGCTCCTCGTCGGCGACGCCGGCGGCATGGTCAACCCCTTCAACGGCGAGGGCATCGCGTATGCGATGGAGTCCGGACGGCTCGCGGCGGATGTCGTCGCTCAGGCCTTCGCACGACCCGACGACGCCGGTCGTGAACGGGTGCTTTCCTCCTATCCCACCGTCATGAAGGATGCCCTCGGCGGCTACTACACCCTGGGGCGTTGGTTTGCCCGGGCCATCGGCAATCCCGAGGTCATGCGGCTGGCCACCAAGTACGGACTGCCCCGCACGACCCTGATGCGGTTCCTCCTCAAGATCATGGCCAACCTCCCCGAACGACACGGCGGGAGAGCCGACGACCGGATCATCCAGGCCCTGTCCACCATGGCCCCGAACGCCTGATCATGGCCGACCCTAGGATGACGACCTGTCACGCGAGAGCTGTGGTCCCCCAGCACAGTGACCACCGGAAGGGGTATGCGCGATGACCAACTCGTACATCCCGCTGCTGTTCCTCCTCGCCCTGGGTCTGGCGTTCGCGCTGCTCTCGGTGGGCACCAGCCTCGTGGTCGGTCCGAAGCGCTACAACCGCGCCAAGATGGAGGCCTACGAGTGCGGGATCCAGCCCACGCCGCATCCCGAGGGCGGCGGCCGGTTCCCGATCAAGTACTACCTCGTGGCGATGCTGTTCATCGTCTTCGACGTGGAGAGCCTCTTTCTCTATCCGTTCGCCGTGGCGTTCAACCAGCTCGGACTCTTCGCCCTCGTCGAGATGGTCCTGTTCATCATCACCGTGTTCGTCGCCTATGCCTACGTGTGGCAGCGCGGCGGGCTTGAGTGGGAGTAGTTGGAAACCCTGTAGCACCCGGTAAGGAAACGCGAGGCATACGACATGGGCATCGAAGAGAAGCTGCCGGCAGGCTTTCTCCTGTCGACGGTCGAGGGTCTTGCCGGTTATATGCGCAAGAGCTCGATGTGGCCGGCGACCTTCGGACTCGCCTGCTGTGCCATCGAGATGATGGCCGTTGGCACGCCGGACTACGACATCGCCCGGTTCGGGATGGAGCGGTTCTCCGCGACGCCGCGACAGGCCGACCTCATGATCGTCGCCGGTCGGGTCAGCCAGAAGATGGCCCCGGTCGTCCGGCAGGTCTACGACCAGATGCCGAACCCCAAGTGGGTCATCTCGATGGGCGTCTGCGCGAGCTCGGGCGGGATGTTCAACAACTACGCCATCGTCCAGGGTGTCGACCACATCATTCCCGTCGACATCTACCTCCCCGGCTGTCCGCCGAGACCGGAGATGCTCCTCAACGCGATCATCACGCTGCACCAGCAGATCCAGACCATGCCGCTCGGCGTCAACCGCGACGCGGCGGCCCGCGCGGCGGAGCAGGCAGCGCTCACAGCGACGCCGACGCACGAGATGAAGGGTCTGCTGGCGTGACGACAGCGAAGCCGGGGGTACCTCCCGCTTGCGGGGGAGGACATGAGCGAGGTACGAGCCGGGGGCACCGCCCGCTTGCGGGGGAGGCCCGGAGCAAGCGCGGAGTCGCGCCGGGAGGTGTGGCGTGAGCGACGAGAAGCCGATGCCGCCGCACCCGCAGGGCACCGAGGAGCTGGCCCAGGAGTATGCGTCGAACCTGCCGGCTCCACCGGGCACGAACCCGGATCCCGTCGTCATCGGTCAGCGCGACGGCATGTTCGGCGCCGCGCCGGGCGAGGACACCTCGGGGTACGGCGGGCTGCGCAGCCCCATCCTCCTGCCCGGGGCGTCCCAGCGGCCGTACGGCGGCTACTTCGACGAGGTGGCCGACGCGCTGGAGCGGGCCCTCGTCGGCGGCTCGGCCTCCTACGCCGAGGCCGTCGAGCGCGTCACGATCGACCGCGGCGAGATGACGGTCTACGTCCGACGTGAGCACCTCGTCGCCGTGGCCCGCGCCCTGCGCGACGAGCCGGAGCTTCGGTTCGAACTGTGCCTCGGCGTCTCCGGGGTGCACTACCCGAACGAGACCGGTCGTGAGCTGCACGCCGTCTACCACTTCCTGTCGATCACCAACGACTACAACCGGATCCGCCTCGAGGTGACGTGCCCCGACAGCGACCCGCACATCCCCTCCATCGTCTCCGTCTACCCGGCCAACGACTGGCATGAGCGCGAGACCTGGGACATGTTCGGCATCCAGTTCGACGGCCACCCGGCCCTGACCCGGATCCTCATGCCGGACGACTGGCCCGGCCATCCGCAGCGCAAGGACTACCCACTGGGCGGCATCCCCGTCGAGTACAAGGGCGCGACCATCCCGCCGCCCGACCAGCGCAGGAGCTACAACTGATGAGCACCCAGACCCAACGCACCAGCGACCCGTATGCCACCTCGGCCGCGGATGAGTCGGCCGCCGAGGGGGGCTTCGTCGTCAACACCTCCGGCGGCGACTGGGACGACCTGATCGACGAGGCGACCGCCCTCCACGAGGAGCGCATCGTCGTCAACATGGGACCGCAGCACCCGTCGACCCACGGTGTGCTCCGGCTCATCCTCGAGCTCGACGGCGAGACGGTGACGGAGACGCGGGCCGGGATCGGCTACCTGCACACCGGCATCGAGAAGAACATGGAGTTTCGCAACTGGACTCAGGGCGTGACCTTCTGTACCCGGATGGACTACCTCACGCCGATGATGCAGGAGGCGGCCTACTGCCTGGCCATCGAGAAGCTGCTCAACATCACCGACCAGATTCCCGAGCGCGCGTCGACGATCCGGGTGCTCATGATGGAGCTGACCCGGATCAGCTCGCATCTCGTCGCTCTCGGTACCGGTGGCATGGAGATGGGCGCGACCACCGTGATGACCATCGGGTTCCGCGAGCGCGAGCGGGTGCTGCGGATCATCGAGATGATCACCGGCCTGCGGATGAACAACGCCTACATCCGTCCCGGTGGCGTAGCTCAGGACCTGCCGCGCGGCGTCTACAACGACATTCGCGACATGGTGCCGCAGGTCCACCGCGGCATCAAGGAGCTGGAGGCGCTCCTCAACGAGAACCCGGTCCTCAAGGGGCGCACCGTCGGGGTGGGCTACCTCGATCTCACCGGCTGCATGGCCCTCGGGATCACCGGACCAGTGCTCCGGTCGGCCGGCTTGCCGCACGACCTGCGTAAGGCCCAGCCCTACTGCGGGTACGAGAACTACGACTTCGACGTGGTCACTCGCGACAGCTGCGACGCATACGGCCGGCTCCGGGTACGGCTCGACGAGATGTACCAGTCCCTGCGGATCATCGAGCAGGCGACCGACCGGCTCCAGGCCGACCCGCCCGGCGCCCCGGTGATGGTGGCCGACAAGAAGATCGCCTGGCCGGCGCAGCTGTCCATCAGCGGCGACGGCATGGGCAACAGCCTCGACCACATCCGCAACATCATGGGCGAGTCCATGGAAGGCCTGATCCACCACTTCAAGCTGGTCACCGAGGGCTTCCGGGTGCCGCCCGGGCAGGCCTATGTGGCGGTGGAGAGCGCCAAGGGTGAGCTCGGCTGCCACGTCGTGTCCGACGGTGGTACCCGCCCCTACCGTGCCCACTTCCGCGACCCGTCGTTCAACAACCTCCAGGCCGTGGCCGCGATGTGCGAGGGCGGCCAGGTCGCCGACGTCATCGTCGCGGTCGCCTCGATCGATCCCGTCATGGGAGGTGTCGACCGCTGATGCCCGCCGGCGACTTTGCGACCGCCGGGGCCCACGCCTCCGGCCACTTCACGGTGACCCAGGAGAGCAAGGCTCCGTACCCCGACGACGTCCTCGCCCGGCTCCACGCGGACGCCGACGCGGTCATCGCGCGCTACCCGCAGCCGCGGTCGGCGCTGCTTCCGCTGCTGCACCTCGTCCAGAGCGTCGACGGCTACGTGTCCGGCCGCGGCATCGCGTTCTGCGCGGAGCGCCTCGACCTCGAGACCGCCGAGGTCAGCGGTGTCGCGACGTTCTACACGCAGTACAAGCGGCATCCCAACGGCGAGTACACCGTCGGTGTGTGCACCAACACGCTGTGCGCGATCATGGGCGGCGACGCGATCTGGGAGGCCGTGAGCGACCACCTCGGCGTCGGCCACGACGAGACGACCCCGGACGGGAAGATCACCCTCGAGCGGGTCGAGTGCAACGCGGCGTGCGACTACGCACCGGTCGTGATGGCCAACTGGGAGTTCTTCGACAACCAGACCATCGAGTCGACCACCCGCCTGGTCGACGACCTGCGGGAGGGCAAGGCGGTGCGGCCCACGCGGGGGGCGGACACGGTCGCGACGTTCAAGGACGTCTCTCGGGTCCTCGCCGGGTTCCTCGACGGCCGCGCGAACGAGGGGGTAGGCGCCGGCGACGCGTCCCTCGTCGGCCTGCGCCTCGCGCACCGCCGCGGCTGGACGGCCCCGGGATCGGCCGACTCGGTCGGCGAGGAGCACCAGCCGGAGACGTCCGGCACGGACTCCGGTGCCGCAGACACCACGCCCGGCCCCGGCCAGGTGCCGGTCGACTCCGAACGCAGGACGGGGTCCACCGACTCACCCAGCAACGAGCCCGACGAGCACCCGGCCGACGCTACGGCGTCGACGCCGGCCACCGACACGACGAAAGAGACGGACGACAGTCCCACGAAGGGTGGCACCGCGTGAGCGTCCAGCTGACCCCGATCCTCACCAAGTTCTGGGATGCGCCTGAGTCCTGGTCCCTCAAGACCTACGAGGACAACGAGGGCTACCAGGCGCTGAAGCAGGCCCTCGGCATGTCCCAGACCGCGCTCGTTGACATGGCCAAGGACTCGGGGCTGCGGGGTCGCGGCGGCGCCGGCTTTCCCACCGGGCTGAAGTGGTCGTTCCTCCCGCCGCCCGACGGCGGCCCGCGCTACCTCGTGGTCAACGCCGACGAGTCCGAGCCGGGCACCTGCAAAGACATCCCGCTGATGATGGCCGCGCCCCACTTCCTTCTCGAGGGCGTCGCCATCACCTCGTTCGCGATCGGCTGCAACCACGCGTTCATCTACGTCCGCGGTGAGGTCGTCCACGTCTACCGGCGGCTGCTCCACGCGGTCGAGGAGGCGTATGCGGCGGGCTTCCTCGGCACCAACATCCTCGGCAGCGGGTTCGACCTCGAGGTCACCGTCCACGCGGGGGCCGGCGCGTACATCTGCGGCGAGGAGACCGCCCTGCTCGACTCTCTCGAGGGCCGGCGCGGCCAGCCTCGGCTGAAGCCGCCGTTTCCCGCCGTGGCCGGCCTCTATGCCCGGCCCACCGTCGTCAACAACGTAGAAAGTATTGCGAGCATCGCTCCGATTCTTTTGCACGGCGCCGACTGGTTCAAGGACATGGGCACCGAGAAGTCCACCGGCTTCGGCATCTTCAGCCTGTCCGGTCACGTGAAGCGGCCCGGGCAGTTCGAGGCGCCACTCGGCATCACGCTGCGCGAGCTGCTTGACATGGCCGGCGGGATGCGCGACCCGCAGCACCCGCTGAAGTTCTGGACGCCCGGAGGGTCGTCGACGCCGCTGTTCACCGACGAGCACCTCGACGTCCCGCTCGACTTCGAGGCGGTCGCGGCCGCCGGCTCGATGCTCGGCACCCGAGCCCTGCAGATCTTCGACGACACCACCTGCGTGGTGCGCGCGACCGAACGCTGGACGGACTTCTACAAGCACGAGTCGTGCGGCAAGTGCACTCCCTGCCGCGAGGGGACGTGGTGGCTGGCGCAGATCCTCGAGCGGCTGGAGCACGGCCACGGCGACGAGCAAGACCTCGAGAAGCTGGTCGACATCTGCGACAACATCCTCGGCCGCTCGTTCTGCGCCCTCGGCGACGGCGCGACCTCGCCGATCACCAGCAGCATCGAGTACTTCCGTGACGAGTACCTCGAGCACCTCCGGCTCGGCCGGTGCCCGTTCGACCGTGAAGCGTCCACGCTCTTCGCCACCGCAAAGGAGCCCGCGTCGGCATGACCACCACCGTCGACCCGAGCATGACCAGCCCCAGCGCCGGCGGCAACGCCGTGACCACCGGCGGCGACGCCCGGCGGCCCAAGGGCCCGGACGACATCACCTTGACGATCGACGGCATCGAGACCTGGGTGCCGAAAGGCACCTTGGTGATCCGGGCCGCCGAGGAGATCGGCATCCAGATCCCGCGGTTCTGCGACCACCCGCTCCTCGAGCCGGTCGGCGCGTGCCGGCAGTGTCTGGTCGACATCGCGACGCCCGGCCCGGACGGCTCCATGCGACCGATGCCGAAGCCGCAGGCCTCGTGCACCATCACGGTCTCGGAGGGCATGCAGGTCAACACGCAGCTGACATCCGTGGTCGCCAACAAGGCGCAGCAGGGCGTCATGGAGCTGCTCCTCATCAACCACCCGCTCGACTGCCCGGTCTGCGACAAGGGCGGGGAGTGCCCCCTGCAGAACCAGGCGATGAGCAACGGCCGCGCCACCTCCCGTTTCGAGGACATCAAGCGCACCTACCCCAAGCCCATCAACATCTCCAGCCAGGTGCTCCTCGACCGGGAACGTTGTGTGCTGTGCGCCCGGTGCACCCGGTTCTCCGACCAGATCGCCGGCGATCCGTTCATCGCGCTGGTCGAGCGGGGAGCGTTGCAGCAGGTCGGAATCTACGAGGACCAGCCGTTCGAGTCGTACTTCTCCGGCAACACCGTCCAGATCTGCCCGGTCGGCGCCCTCACCGGTGCCGCCTACCGGTTCCGGTCGCGCCCGTTCGACCTCGTCTCGACGCCCAGTGTCTGCGAGCACTGCGCGTCCGGCTGCTCGATGCGCACGGACCACCGTCGTGGCGTGGTGCTACGGCGGATGGCCTTCAACGACCCCGACGTCAACGAGGAGTGGAACTGCGACAAGGGCCGCTGGGCCTTCCAGTACGCCACCCTGCCCGACCGCCTGGAGCTGCCCCTGGTGCGCGACAGCGAGGGCGGCCTGCGGGTGGCGGGCTGGCCCGAGGCGCTCGAGAAGGCGGCCGAGGGGCTGCGCCGGGCGAAGGGAGCCGGGGTCCTTGTCGGCGGGCGCGTGTCCGTGGAGGACGCGTACGCATACGCCAAGTTTGCGCGAATCGCCTTGAACACCAACGACATCGACTTCCGAGCCAGGCCGCACTCGGCCGAGGAGGCCGACTTCCTGGCGAAGCACGTCGTCGCCACCGGTCCCGAGGGCGGCGCCGTGACCTACGCCGATCTCGAGAACGCGAAGGCCGTGCTCCTCCTCGGGTTCGAGCCCGAGGACGAGTCGCCGATCGTCTTCCTCCGGCTCCGCAAGGCGGTCCGGCGGCACCAGGCCCAGGTGTATGCCGTCGCCTCCTTCGCGTCGCGCGGTCTCGACAAGCTGGCCGCCCGTCTGGTGCCGACTCGCCCGGGCGACGAGACCGCCGTGCTGCGCGACCTCGGCGGTTCGGAAACCGGCCGGGCCGCGCGGGACGCGCTCACGGACGGCGGCATCGTCCTCGTCGGCGAGCGACTCGCGACCGTGCCTGGCGCCCTCACGGCGGCGACCGAGCTGGCCGAGAGCGCCGGCGCCCGGCTCGCCTGGATCCCGCGGCGGGCCGGAGAGCGAGGTGCCCTCGAGGCCGGCGCCTTGGGTGCCCTGCTGCCGGGCGGCCGTCCCGTCGCCAGTCCCGAGGCGCGCGCCCAGGTGGCCGAGGTCTGGGACGTCGTCGGCCTCCCCGACACGCCCGCCCGCGATACCGCCGGCATTCTCGAGGCAGCCTGTTCCGGCGCGATCGACGCGCTTGTCGTCGGCGGCGTCGACCCGGCCGACCTCGGCCACCCGGGCGTGGAGGAGGCCTTGGCCAAGACGTTCGTCGTCTCACTCGAGCTGCGCGACTCCGCCGTCACGGCGGTCGCCGACGTCGTCCTGCCGGTCGCCCCTCAGGCCGAGAAGGCCGGCGCATTCGTCAACTGGGAGGGCCGGGTCCGGCCGTTCGAGGCTGCCCTCGACAGCAACGCGTTGAGCGACCACCGGGTGCTCGACATGCTCGCCGCCGAGATGGGGTACTTCCTCGAAACGCGCACCGAGGAGCAGATCCACGACCAGTTCACCGCGCTCGGGCCATGGACCGGCAGACGCGGCGTCGGCGACGGGGCGGCGGCCTCACCGGACGCGCCGACCCCGGAGGCCGAGGGCCGGTTCGTCCTCGCGACCTGGCCGACGCTGCTCGACGCGGGCCGGCTGCAGGACGGCGAGCCGTTCCTCGCCGGCACCGCACCCCGCGCGGTGGCCCGGCTGTCCGTCAGCGACGCCGACCGACTCGGGGTCGTCGACGGTGATGCGGTGGCGGTGTCCAGCGCCCAGGGGTCGGTGACCGTGCCGGTCCTTGTCACCGAGACGATGGTCGACGGAGTCGTGTGGCTACCGACGAACTCCGCGGGCTCCCCGGTCCGCTCCGAGCTCGGGGAGCAGGCCGGCGCGCACGTCGACGTGACCCGGAGCGCGGAGCCGGCCGCCTCGACACCGGCCGTGACCACCTCTTCGTCCGCGGCCACTTCCGTCGCGAACCGGGCTTCTATCGCGCGCACCGTGCCACCCGGTGGCGGATTCGACAAAGGACTTCCGCAATGACGACCCTGCTGACCGTTCTCCCCGAGCTGGCCGTCCCGGCGGTGGACAACCCGAGGGCCGACTTCTCCGACACGCCATGGTGGATCTCGCTCATCAAGGCGGTGCTGATCTTCGTCTACCTGCTTCTCAGCACGCTGCTGGTGATCTGGTTCGAGCGCCGCGTCATCGGGCGGATGCAGCAGCGTCCCGGTCCGAACCGCACGGGACCGTTCGGCCTGCTCCAGACGCTCGCCGACGGCATGAAGTCGATGCTCAAGGAGGACGTCACCCCGGCCGCCGCCGACAAGATCATCTTCACCCTGGCCCCGCTCATCGCCGCGACGATGGCCTTCGTCTCCTTCGCGATCATCCCGCTGGGCGACCGGGCCTCGATGTTCGGCCACATGACGCCGCTGCAGCTGGCCGACTTCCCGGTGGCCGTCCTCCTCGTCCTCGCGGTGGCCTCGGTCGGCGTCTACGGCATCGTCCTAGCCGGGTGGTCGTCCGGGTCGACGTATCCGCTGCTCGGCGGCCTGCGCTCCACGGCGCAGGTGATCTCCTACGAGATCGCCATGGGCCTGGCCCTCGTTGCCGTCTTCATCTACAGCGGCTCGATGTCGACGTCGCAGATCGTCTACGGGCAGTCGTCTCTCTGGTACATCGCTCCGGGTCTGTTCTCGTTCGCCGTCTACGTCGTGACGATGGTCGGCGAGACCAACCGGCTCCCCTTCGACCTCGCCGAGGGCGAGGGCGAGCTGACCGGCGGCTTCCACACCGAGTACGGCTCGATGCGTTTCGCCATGTTCTACCTCGCCGAGTACGTCAACATGTTCACCGTCTCCGC
The DNA here is from genome assembly GCA_046731055.1 of Actinomycetota bacterium. GTDB lineage: Bacteria > Actinomycetota > Actinomycetes > Actinomycetales > Dermatophilaceae > Lapillicoccus. The sequence goes on from JBKPKI010000039.1 coordinate 20,788, forward strand.
GCTCGCAACCACGATGTTCCTCGGCGGCTGGCAGGCCCCGCCACTGGTCTCGCTCATCAACGACAACATGCTCAGCGGCGGTTGGTGGGGCGTGCTGTGGTTCACGGTCAAGATGTGGGCCTTCATGTTCGTGTTCGTGTGGCTCCGCGGCTCGCTGCCGCGAACGCGGTACGACCAGTTCATGCGGTTCGGCTGGAAGTTCCTCATCCCCGTCACGCTGCTCTGGGTCGTGCTCGTCGCCTTCATCCGCGGGGCGCAGAACGGCTGGTTCGGCGACAACGCGGTCACCATCGCCGGTCGCAACTTCCCGGTCCCGATCCTCATCGCCATCGCGGTCATCGCCATCGTCGCGCTCGGTGGGTCGTGGCTCTACGACATGCGCCGAGCCGACAAGGAGGAGGCGGAGGCCGCCGCCGGACCGGCGAAGGTCGTCGACCCCTTCGCCGGCGGGTACCCTGTTCCGCCGCTACCCGGACAGACGCTCAAGGAGCCGCCGCGACGACCGGTCGCGGTCGGCGCCAGGACCGGTGCGGGGAGCGCCGGAGACGACACGCATACCGAGGAGGACGGCCGTGGCTGACGACACCACCGGCCGGGATCTGTCCCAGCCGCAGGGATCGCAGCCGCGTTCCGAAGGTGGTCCCTCGCGGACCGAGGGCGGACAGGCGCCGGTCAAGCGGGTCCCCCCGCGGGCGCCGGCCAAGCCCTCAGCAGCCGATCGACGCTCAGAGGAGGAGCCGGGGTTCGTCCAGAGCCTCTTCGCCCCGGTCGCAGGGTTCGGTGTCACGTTCGGGACGATGTTCCGCAAGGTGCTCACCGAGGAGTACCCCGAGGAGAAGCGCCCGACGGAAGCGCGGTTCCACGGCCGGCACCAGCTGAACCGGCATCCCGACGGCCTCGAGAAGTGCGTGGGCTGCGAGCTCTGCGCGTGGGCCTGCCCGGCCGACGCCATCTATGTCGAGGGCGCGGCGAACGACGACAGTGAGGGCGGTTCCGGCCGGTTCTCGCCGGGCGAGCGCTACGGCCGCGTCTACCAGATCAACTACCTGCGGTGCATCTTCTGCGGTCTCTGCATCGAGGCCTGCCCCACGCGCGCGCTGACGATGACCAACTTCTACGAGCTGGCCGACAACAACCGTGCCGACCTCATCTTCACCAAGGACCAGCTCCTCGCCCCGGTCCAGGAGGGCATGCTGCCCGCGCCGCACCCGATGGTGGACGGCATGGAGGAGCGGGACTACTACCAGGGCAAGGTCACCCGGGCGACCGACGAGCAGGAGGAGTGGGTCCGTTCCCACCGTCGCCAGACCGAGGAGCTCACCGGTACCGCCGGCGACGTCACCGACGAACCGGTCGGCCTGGGCAACACCGGTACCCGAGGCCCGGCTCCGGCCGAGGCGCAGGGCGGTGCTCCGCAGACCCGGCTGGTCACGGCGCCCGAGAACGCGGACGGAGGCTCGCGATGACCTCGACCGGCGAAGCGGTGATCTTCTGGATCCTCGGGCCGCTGATGGTGATCGCATCACTGGGCCTGCTCTTCGCCCGCAAGGCGGTCCACGCGGCGCTCTGCGTGGCGTTCGTCATGGTCAACCTCGGCGTCCTCTACATCGTCCAGCAGGGGGACTTCCTCGGTATCGCCCAGGTGTTCGTCTACACCGGCGCCGTGATGATGTTCTTCCTCTTCGTCCTCATGCTGGTCGGGGTCGACTCGTCCGACTCCCTCATCGAGACGATTCGCGGCCAAAAGGCGGCGGCCTTGATCCTCTGCCTCGGTCTGGCCCTGGTGATGTTCTTCGCGCTGGGCTCGCTCGTCCTGCCGGAGCCGAAGTTCCTCGACGCGGTCAACGAGGGTCCCGGCAACGTCAGTGGGGTCGCCGAGCTGGTCTTCGGCAAGTACGTCTGGGTGTTCGAGCTCACCTCGGCGCTGCTCATCACGGCTGCGCTCGGCGCCATGGTCCTCGCCTACCGGCAGCGCATCGGCGCGAAGCGGACCCAGAAGGACTGGTCGCAGCGCCGGGTCCGTGACAACGAGTTCGTCGCCGGCCTGCCGGTGCCCGGCGTGTACGCGCGTCACAACGCCACCGACACGCCGGCCCTGCTGCCGGACGGCACGCCGACGCCCCTGTCGGTGTCCCGGGTGCTGCGGTCCCGTGACCAGATCGGGTCGCCGGTCACCTACCACGCCGCCGAGCAGGCCATCGAAAGCGAGATCGAGGAGGGGTCGGAGCGATGAACCTCGTCCACTACATCTACCTCGCGACCATCCTGTTCACCATCGGGGCGGCCGCGGTCCTGTTGCGGCGCAACGCGATCGTCGTGTTCATGGGCGTCGAGCTGATGCTCAACGCGACCAACCTCGCCTTCGTGACCTTCGCTCGGATCTACGGCACGCTCGACGGCCAGGTCATTGCCCTGTTCGTGATGGTCGTCGCGGCCGCCGAGGTCGTCGTCGGCCTGGCCATCATCATGGCCATCTTCCGCACCCGCCGGTCGGCCTCGGTCGACAACGCCAACCTCCTGAAGCTGTAAGAGGAGCCACGTGTCTGTGAACGAAGCGCCGTGCTGACCCTCGCCACCGCCGAAGGGGCGGCTGCCGCCGCGACCGGCATCACCGCATACGCCTGGCTGCTCATCATCTTTCCCGCGCTCGGTGCGCTGGTGCTGCTCGTCGGCGGGAAGCGCACGGACCGGTTCGGCCCGGTGCTCGCGGTGTGCCTGTCCTGGGCGTCCTTCGTCGTGGGGCTGGTGATCGTCCTCGAGATGGCGGGCCGCAGCGACGAGGCCCGGCCGATGCACATCACGCTCTACGACTGGCTGCCCGCCGGGCAGTTCCAGCTGACCGCCGGGATGCTCGTCGACCAGCTGTCGATGGCCTTCGTCCTCCTCATCACGTTCGTCGGCTCGCTCATCCACGTGTACTCGCTCGGATACATGGCGGAGGACCCCGAGAAGCGCCGGTTCTTCGCCTATCTCAACCTCTTCGTCGCGGCGATGCTGCTGCTGGTTCTCGCCGACTCCTACCTGCTGCTTTATGTCGGGTGGGAGGGCGTCGGCCTCGCGTCCTACCTCCTCATCGGCTTCTGGAACTACCGGCCGGCGTATGCGACGGCCGCCAACAAGGCGTTCGTCGTCAACCGCGTCGGTGACCTGGGCCTGTCGGTCGCCATCATGATCATGTTCTGGCAGTTCGGGGCGGTCGACTTCGCCTCCGTGAACGCCGGCGTGGGACAGGCCAGCGAAGGCGCAGTCACCGCACTGGGGTTGTTCCTCCTGCTCGGGGCCTGCGGCAAGTCGGCGCAGTTCCCGCTGCAGAGCTGGCTCGGCGACGCGATGGCCGGCCCCACACCGGTGTCCGCGCTGATCCACGCGGCGACCATGGTCACCGCCGGTGTCTACCTCGTCGTGCGCAGCAACGTCGTCTACGAGGCCGCGCCGACCGCCTCACTCGTCGTCGTCATCGTCGGCGCGATCACGCTGTTGTACGGGGCGATCGTGGGCTGTGCGAAGGACGACATCAAGAAGGCGCTGGCCGCGTCGACGATGAGCCAGATCGGCTACATGATGCTGGCGGCAGGACTTGGTCCGGCCGGGTATGCCTTCGCGATCGCCCACCTGCTCACGCACGGCTTCTTCAAGGCGGGGATGTTCCTCGGCGCCGGGTCGGTCATGCACGCGATGAACGACCAGGTCGACATGCGCCGGTTCGGCGGGTTGTTCACCGTCATTCGGATCACCGCCGTCACGTTCGGCGTCGGGTGGCTGGCCATCATCGGCTTCCCCGGCCTCTCCGGCTTCTTCACCAAGGACCGGATCATCGAGGCGGCGTTCATCGGCGAGGGCTGGCGACCGTGGGTGTTCGGCGGTGCCGCCCTGATCGGCGCCGGCATCACCGCCTTCTACATGTCGCGGCTCTACTTCATGACCTTCTGGGGCAAGCGGCGCTGGACCCCCGACGTCCATCCGCACGAGGCGCCGTTGACCATGACCGTCCCGATGATGGTGCTGTCGCTCGGATCGGGGTTCCTCGGGCTGATCCTCATCCCGACCGGCCTCATCACCGGCTGGTTGAACCCCGTCTTCGGCAGCGAGAGCGAGGCCGGACTCGGCGCCGCTGACGAGCACCCCGTCATCCCCGCCCTGGCCATCACGGTCGCCACCATCCTCCTCGTGGCCGCCGGTGTCCTCCTGGCGTGGGCTCGTTACGTTCGCGACGAGGTCCCGCAAACGGCTCCGGCCGGCAGCGTCCTAACCCAGGCGGCGCGGAACGACCTCTACCAGGACTCCGTCAACGAGGCCCTGTTCATGCGGCCGGGCATCCACCTGACCCGGTCCCTCGTCTTCGCGGACAACGCCGGCGTCGACGGTGCCGCCACCGGCCTCGGGCGTCTCGTGGCCGGCGCGTCCGGACGATGGCGAAAGGTCCAGAACGGCTACGCCCGGTCCTACGCCCTGACGATGCTCGTCGGCGTGGTCCTTCTCGTCGGCGCCGTGTGGGTGATGCAGTGATGTCGTCCTTCCCGTGGCTCACCGCGATCGGCGCCATCCCGCTGATAGGTGCGATCGTCGTCTGGTTGCTTCCGGCCGGTGCAGCGGCGCGGGCCAAGCAGGTGGCCCTGGGCTTCTCGCTGGTCACCCTAGTCGTCGGGATCCTCGCGACCGTGGCGTATGCGACGTCGCCGTCCACGGGGCAGTTCCGCCTCGTCGAGCAGCACCAGTGGATCCCGCAGTTCGGGGTCAGCTACGCGCTCGGAGTCGACGGCATCGCGCTCGCCCTGATCCTCATGTCGCTCGTTCTCACGCCGATCTGCTTGCTCGCTGCCTGGCGCGACCTCCCGGCGGGAGGCGACGGGCCGGACCGTCGCGAGAAGAACTACTTCGCGCTGTTGCTCGTCCTCGAGACCTTCATGGTCGGCGTCTTCGCGGCGACGGACGTCTTCCTGTTCTACGTCTTCTTCGAGGCGATGCTTATCCCGGTGTACTTCCTCATCGGGCAGTACGGCGGGCCACGGCGGCAGTACGCCGCCGTGAAGTTCCTCGTCTTCTCCCTCGTCGGCGGGCTTCTCATGCTGGCGGCCGTCATCGGCCTCTACACCCAGGGCCCGGGCGGGGCGGATGGCTTCCTCGTCGAGAGGCTCACCGGTCTCGACCTCAGCCCGACCACGGCCCGACTGCTGTTCCTTGGCTTCTTCTTCGGCTTCGCGGTCAAGGCGCCGATGGTGCCGGTGCACACCTGGCTGCCCGACGCGGCCACAGAGGCGTCGCCGGCGACGGCCACCCTGCTCGTCGGCGTGCTCGACAAGGTCGGCACCTACGGGATGATCCGGTTCTGTCTCCAACTCTTCCCGGAGGCATCTCAGTGGGCCACTCCGGTGGTCATCGCTCTCGCGGTGATCTCCGTGCTCTACGGCGCGCTCCTGGCCATCGGCCAGACCGACATCATGCGGCTGATCGCCTACACCTCGATCAGCCACTTCGGCTTCATCGTGCTGGGCATCTTCGCCATGACCTCCACGGGCTTCGCCGGCTCGACGCTCTACATGGTCAACCACGGGTTCACGACGGCCGCCCTCTTCCTCATCGCGGCCATGATGATCAACCGGCGGGGTAGCAAGCGGATCGCCGACTTCGGTGGGTGGCAGCGGGTCACCCCGGTGCTCGCTGGGTCGTTCCTCGTCGCCGGCTTCTCGGGCCTGGCCCTGCCGGGCCTCGGTGCCTTCGTCGCCGAGTTCCTCACCCTGGTCGGGACCTTCCAGCGGTACCCGATCCCGGCGATCATCGCGACCGTCGGCATCATCCTCGCCGCGCTCTACATCCTGCTGATGTACAAGCGCATGGCGACCGGGCCGGTACCGGACAGCGCCACCGGCACGCGCGACGCCGGCGGACGGGAGAAGTGGGTCATCGCGCCGCTCATCGCGCTGTTCCTCGTGCTCGGGTTCTACCCCAAGCCCGCCCTCGACCTGATCAACCCAGCGGTGTCCACGACGCTCGGCCACATGGGTGTGACCGACCCGGCGCCCGTGGTGCCGGTCAACGCAGAAGGGAGCGCCCAGTGAGCGCCACTGCCGTTCCTCTGCTTCCGTCCCAGTTCGTGCCCGCGTCGATCGACTACGCCGCGCTCCTGCCGCTGCTCCTCGTCTTCGGCTTCGCCCTCGTCGGTGTCCTCGTCGAGGCCTTCGTGCCGAGGCAGAGCCGCTACTCGGTACAGGTGGCCATCACGCTCATCGGCCTGGTCGGCGCCTTCCTGGCCGTCGTCCTCGTGGCCGTGAACAACCAGACGTCGACCGCCGGCCTGGCCTCCGGCACCAGCGTCAAGGGATCAGTCGTCATCGACGGGCCGGCGCTCTTCCTCCAGGGCGTGATTCTCGTCCTGTCCTTTCTGGGCGTGCTCACCATGGCGGAGCGGTTGGGCGGAACCGGGTCCGACGCGTTCACGCCTATGGGCGCCGCGACGCCCGGGTCGGCGCAGGAGGCTCTGGCCGTCCGCGCTGGACTGGCCACCTCCGAGGTGTTCCCGCTGGCTCTGTTCGCCGTCGGCGGCATGATGCTGTTTCCCGCCGCTGGCGACCTCATCACGATGTTCGTCGCCCTCGAGGTGCTGTCGCTCCCGCTCTACATTCTCGTCGGACTGGCTCGCCGGCGGCGGCTGCTGTCACAGGAGGCCGCCCTCAAGTACTTCCTCCTCGGCTCGTTCTCGTCGGCCTTTTTCCTGTTCGGCACCGCCCTGCTGTTCGGCTACTCCGGGTCGGTGTACCTCTCGGACATCGCCGAGGCGATCACCAACGGTCAGTCGGTGATGAACGGCCTGCTGGTCCCTGGCGTTCTCCTTGTCGCCGTCGGCCTGCTGTTCAAGGTCGGCGCGGCGCCGTTCCACGCCTGGGTGCCGGACGCATACGAGGGTGCTCCGACCCCGGTGACCGGCTGGATGGCCGCCGCCACGAAGGTCGCGGCGTTCGGCGCCATCCTGCGGCTGATCTACGTCGGCATCGCTGGAGACCGGTGGCACTGGGCGCCGGCGGTCGTCGTCGTCGCGATCCTCACGATGGTCCTCGGCGCGGTGCTCTCGGTCACCCAGACCGACATGAAGCGCATGCTTGCTTACTCGTCGATCGCCCACGCTGGCTTCATCCTGGTGGGCGTGCTGGCCTTCGACCGGGGTGGGGTCAGCGGCGTGATGTTCTACCTGGTCTGCTACGGGCTGATGACCATCGCGGCGTTCGGCATCGTCGGTCTGGTCCGCGATCAGGGCAACCAGTCCGAGGCCACCCGCCTCAGCCAGTGGGCCGGTCTCGGGCGGCGCCACCCGCTGACCGCGGCGCTGTTCGCCTTTCTCCTGCTGGCGTTCGCCGGCATCCCGCTGACGTCGGGGTTTACGGCGAAGTTCGCCGTCTTCGAACCGGCGCTTCGCAGCGGGGGCGCCGGCACCGTCATGGTGATCGTCGGCCTGCTGTGCAGCGCTATCACGGTGTTCGTCTACGTGCGGGTCATCGTGCTCATGTACTTCAGCGACCCTCAGGGCGACTCGGTCGGTGTCGTCACCCCCTCCGCACTCACTCAGGTGGCGATCGGGATGGGCGCCCTCCTCACGCTCGTTCTCGGCATCGCTCCGTCCTCCCTGCTCCTGCTGGCCGGTAACGCGTCCCAGTTCCTGCGATGACCCGGTCGTTTGCGAGAATGAGGGGATGAGCGCCTCTCCGCCCGTTCTCGCCGTACCGGGCATGGCGCCCGGCCTGGCGGCGCGCGTGCAGGAGGGGATGACCCGCGTCGACGACCTCATCCTCGCCACCGTCGACCACGACGACCCGCTCATCGCCCAGGCCTCGGCTCACCTCGCGGAGGCCGGCGGCAAGCGGTTCCGCCCACTGCTCACGCTGCTGGCGTCAGAGCTCGGCACGGGTGTTTCAGAACCGGTGATCGCCGCCGGGGCAGGTGTCGAGCTGACCCACCTGGCCTCGCTCTACCACGACGACGTCATGGACGAGGCCGAAGTGCGTCGCGGCGTCCCCAGCGCCAACGCGAAGTACGACAACTCCACGGCCATCCTCGTCGGCGACCTGCTGTTCGGGAAGGCGTCCGAGCTGGTCGCCGGCCTCGGCGCCGAGGCGGTGCTCATCCAGGCACAGGCGTTCGTCCGGCTGTGCGCCGGCCAAATCCGGGACGACCGCCCGTGCCCTCCCGGGGAGGATCCGGTGGAGTACTACCTCGGCGTCCTCCACGACAAGACCGGTGCTCTGATCGCGACCGCCGCCCGGTATGGGGCGATGTTCGGCGGGTGCCCGGACGATGTCATCGAGCTGATGGCCGCCTATGGCGAGCGCTTGGGCGTGGCCTTCCAGCTGGCCGACGACCTCATCGACATCGCCTCCGACGCCTCGGAGACGGGCAAGACGCCGGGTACAGACCTCCGCGAGGGGGTAGACACCCTGGCCGTGCTCTACGCCAAGCGGGACCCTGCGGATTTGCGGCTGAGCGAGCTGCTGGCCGGCGACCTCCGCGACGACGAGCGGTTGGCCGAGGCGCTGGCTCTGCTGAGGGCCAACCCCGCGGTAGAACGCGCCCGCGAGACGACGCGCGGCGTGGGTGCCCAGGCGGTTGCCTTGCTCGCGCCGTTGCCCGAGTCGGACGCCAAGGCAGCGCTGACCGCTCTCGTCACCTCGGTGGTCGACCGAGTCGGCTGACCTCTGCGGGCGGCGGCGGGAGGCCTGCACCCTCCGCGCCGGTGAGGATGATGGGCGTATGTCCTTGACGATGCACGCGGCCGCGGAACGTCCCGACTGTGGAAACGTGGCATCGAGTCGGCAACGGTGTGGCCGGAGTACAACCTGCATGGCGATCTCCTCAACCAGTGGTGGGTCGCGCCCGTTCGGCCATCGCTCAAGGAGCGCTACCCACTGACCCCCATCGAGCGCTACATCACCTGGCGCCGGGGCGACCAGGAACTGTTCGACCCGTGGATGCGCATCCATGAACGCCTCGGTGCTCGGGTTTTTACCCGCCAGCGCAGTCCATGCTCATCAGCGGGGCCGTTGAGGACTGGGAGGCGTGGACATCGATGGCCTTTCCGAAGACCGCGGAGTACACCTTCCCCGAAGGCCTGGCCACCCTCCACATCGACCGGGAGAACAACCGCGCGACCTACCTGGAGCCCAACGTGTGGATGATCCACCCTGACGGTCAGCTCCTAACTAGCCGTGTCGGTGTCCAGATCATCAGTGGCGGCCTCTAGCAACTGTTTCAGCGCGGCAAGGTCCTTCTTGTTGGCGCGACGCATGGCGGCGGCCATCGCGGTGCCCGTCATCCGGGAGAAGCCGGCCGGCTCGCCCCGGTTGCGGAGCGTCATGCGGGTCGACATGGCGTCGATCGCCTGCCAGGTGTAGGTCGTCTCCATCGGGAACGGGCCATGCTCGGTGCGCATCACGAGCCGCTCGCCCGGCACGAGTTCGACGACTTCGTACGTGTAGGCGAGCCGGCGTCCGAGAAAGCGTGCCACGAAGTCAATGGAGGATCCGACGCGCACCGGCGGATCGGTCCGCCATCGCGCCGAGTGAATGTTGGCGTACCAGTGGGGTGCGTTGGCGGGCTCGGTGGCGTATGCGGCTACCTCGTGACGGGGCCGCGCGATCACCACCTCGGTCTGAACGTCGACGGCCATCAGAAGTCGAAGAACGGCTTGCGTTCGCCGGTTTCCAGGTACGCCTTGAGCGAGAGCAACATCTGCGACCAGCCGACGGTGACGATGCGGAACATGTCGTCGACGGCTGCGAACCCCGTGTGGTCCAACCGGATCACCGTGCCGGCATCAGTCTTCTCGAGGCCCCATGCGACCTCGGTACTGGCCCAGGCTGGCGGACCGCCGACGCATTCCCATCGCAGCCCTGTCGGCCGGTCGGCATCGGCGATCAGCATGTCCCACGTCATCGGCGCGTCCGGAAAGCTCATCCGAAGGACGTCTCCCACTGCCGCACCTGGTACCTCAGCTCGGCTGGTCCACCAACCGGTGAGGCCGTCCTTCGTCGTCAGTGCGCCGTACGCCACGGCCGCATCGACGCCGACAACTTCGACGAGATGGTGCATGTCCGCCATCAGAATCCCTCCTCTTTAGTGTTGACTAAAACTAGGGCCCTCTGGAGCCGCGCACAAGGTTTAGTGGCGACGTAAACTCTGGATGGTGGAAGCCGTGAAGGTAATCGCCGAGCCGCGGCGCCAGGAGATCCTGCGACTGTGCTGGACCGCGGAGCGCAGCGCGGGGGACCTCGCGGCGGCCTTCGACGTCACCTTCGGGGCGGTGTCTCAGCACCTAAAGGTCCTCCGCGATGCCGGCCTTGTAACCGTTCGACACGAGGGCACCCGACGCTTCTACCGCGCGGACCAGGCCGCACTTGGCCCCCTCGCGACTTATCTCGAGGCACAGTGGAGCCGCCAGCTCGAGCGCCTGGCAGCTATGGCCGAGCTAGCGCAACAGACCATGCAGACGGCCGATCGTGAGGGCCGGCCGTGAGCGCAGATGTCGTTGTGGTGCGGCGGATGATCCAGGCCCGGCCGGCGATCGTGTTCTCCTTCTTCACCGACCGTGACCGGTGGCTCTCGTGGCAGGGCCGCGCCGCCGACATTGACCCGACACCCGGCGGCATCTTCCGGATGAACGTCCGCGGCGACGGCTGGGCCACCGGACGGTTCACGGTGGTGGAGCCGCCTCGCCGGATCGCGTTCACCTGGGGCTGGGAGGGCGACGCTTCACCGGTCCCGCCCGGATCCTCGACGGTGGAGGTCACCCTCGAACCGCATGGAACCGACAGCACGCTCCTCACACTGGTCCATTTCGGACTGCCTCTCGACGCCATCGACATGCACCGCGACGGGTGGAACCACTACCTCGACCGACTCGTGGTACGCAGCCTCGGTGGCGATCCCGGCCCAGACCCCGCAGCAGCCTGAAAGCCGCGGACGGCACCTAGAACTACTCGCTTAGGGTCCGGCAGATGTCCGGCGACCGTGTCGTTGACCGGCTTCGCGGCCTCTCGGGTTCGCGGGTGCTTGCTGGACAACATAATCGGCAGCCGCTTGGGACGCCGTCCCTGTGGTTCGATCGTGCCGCCGAAATGACAGGCCACCTGCCAGCCGTGTGGGGTCAGGACTTTGAGTTCGAGGCCGCGGAGCTTCACGCCCGCACCAGCATGGTCGATGAGGCGATACGGCAGTGGGAGGCCGGCCGGCTCGTCACCCCTTCGTGGCACGCCTGTCCGCCCACGCGCGGAGAACCCTGCGATTGGGATACCGATGTCCGAGGTCGGCTCAGCGACGATGAGTGGATTGAGCTGACAACGCCCGAGACCGAGCTTTACGAACGGTGGTGCGATGAGGTCGACGCGGTTGCGACGCACCTTCAACCCCTTCATAACGCTGGTGTCGACGTCCTATGGCGACCGCTCCACGAGATCAACGAACAGGCGTTCTCGTCACCGAAACCGCGCTCGGGCCGAGACCCCGGACCGGACCTAGCCCCACGGGCACGCCTGGGAGACGGCGAAATCTGCGAATACTGAAGCGTTCGGGTTTCCGCCCTCAGGTGGTTGGCCCCTGGTCAGGGGCTTGGAGATCGCGTCGATGAGGTCCCCTACCGGCCGATCGGACAACGCCTGGGCCACATCGGCGACCGCGAACATCCCGACCAGTCATGACCATCGATTACGGGCAGCCGCCCGCACCTGATGAAACCCCCTGGTGCGCAAGATCTACGTGACGTCGTCATCTGCCCCGATCGTGACAGGCTTGCCCTCGGCCAGTTGTCCGGCGGTGAACGCGCTGACGTTCCGCCCTGTTGCGAGCGCTTTCACGACGATGTCGCGGTCGGTCAGCATCCGCTTCAGCCGGTTTGCTTCACCGCAGATCGGCAGGGGTACCGACATCCAGGGCGCCATCTTGCGGGCCGCGCCCGCGAGGGACTCGTTCTCATCGACAGAAGTGACCAGGGCGCGCCAACCGGCCCAGATATGCAGAGCCTCGCCGTCGTGCCCAGGCCGTTGTCCGGGCCGGGGTCGAGCCCGGTGACGAAGCCATCGAGCGAGATGAAGATTTCCGCGATGATGCGAGTCAGGTTTTCGACAGACAAATGTCAGCGCCCGAACTCATCGCTCGGGCTTGCGGCAGTCCAGTGGTCGGGCGCGCTACCGGATGGCATCGTCATTCAACAATGGGCGGCGACGGCTCCTCGACCGCGTAGAGGTGCCACTGTCCGTCGATTCCTTTTAGCGTGCGGACGCCGCGGTCGATGAATCGGAGCCCGGATCCGGCGACGATGTCGCGAACCGTGCTGGATACGAGGACCTGGTTGGCTTCGGCGAGCGCGCCGACCCGGGCACCGATGTGGACCGCGATGCCCGCGAGCTTGTCGCCGACCACCTCGACCTCTCCCGTGTGCACACCCAGACGAACCGCCAACCCGAGGCGTCGGGCCGCGGCGACGACCGCCTGGGCGCACCGGATAGCGCGGGCGGGCCCATCGAACGACGCAAGGAATCCGTCGCCCGCCGTGTCTACCTCACGACCGCGGTAGCGGTGCAGCTGTATGCGTACGGCGTCGAGGAACAACTCCGCGACCTGCCGGTACCGGGCGTCGCCGATGCCGCTCAGGAGGTCGGTCGATGCAACCAGGTCGCCGAACAGGACGGTCGCTAGGATCCGGTCCGGGACATGAGCCTCGCGCGTGCCGGTGAGAAACTCCTGGATCTCGGCCAGGATCTCCTCGGCGCCGGCTGGGTTCATCCAGGGCAGGTGATCGTCACCGGGCAGTTCGCGATAGGTGGCACCTTGGATTTGCTCGGCCAGGAACCGGCCGTTGCCGACGTGACATATGCGGTCTCCCACCCGATGGAGGACGAGCGTCGGTACGTGGATGGTGCGACTGACGGCCCGGACGTCGATGCCGAACGCCATCCGCTTGAACGCGATCGCCTCCCCAGGCCCGGCCGACTCACGCACCAGCCGCTGTGACCACTGGAACATTCGGTCCGAGTCGGAAGGGGCAAGGCTCGGGTACCGGTCACGGGACAGCCCAAGTGTCCCCCACCGACTGGCGATGTCGGTCAGCTCGCGCTCGAACTCCGAGTCAGTGCGCTCACCCCACGGCCAATCGGCTGTCACCCGCTCGCGCACCTCGGCGCCGACCAGCACGAGGGCTGTGGTCCGGTCAGGGCAGGCCGCGGCAAACAGTAGCGACAGTGGGCCACCCTCGGAGTTGCCCACCAGGACAGCCCGCTGGCTGCCGGCCGCGTCGAGCACCGCGCGAAGGTCGTCCATGCGCTCCTCCAGGGTGCCTACTTGGACGCGGTCGGACAGCCCCATCCCCCTCTTGTCGAACCGGAGCACTCGGGCGAACGACGCCAACCGGTGTACCCACCGGCGGTAGCCCGGCTGTTCCCACATGATCCCAAGGTGGGTGAAGTAGCCCTCGACGAGGACCAGATCCAACGGTCCTTTACCCGTAGTCGTGTAGGCGATGTGGATGTCCCCGCTACGCGCGTAGCGGATCTCCGGTTCGGTCTCCCCCACGAAGGTTAAGCATGGCAGGGTCACCGCGCCGCTCCGCCTGTTGCAGCTAGTGGCGCTCACCTGATTCAGGCAGCTCCTGCTTACCTCCGACTGCGGCCGTTCGCACGCGCTGCGGGAAGCCGTTGCGCACGTTGGCCGACAGATCGACGACTTCACGGTCTTCTTGGCCAACCGCATCCGCTAAGAGGTACTCGGCCCCGACCTGTGGGCCGTGCAAAATTCCGGCTTAGCTTGTTGCTTGGGCAAATTCGTCGGTTCGACAAGTCCTGACACGCCCTAGCCGTGGTCGGGAGGCCCGCCGCCGCCGCGGTCGTCAGGGGGCCGGCTCGCATACTCCGTCGTCGGCTGCATGTCGCAGGCGACGCCGCCGCACCCCGAGCACCGAATCGACTGTGAGCACGATCAGCGCCAGCCAGACGATCCCGAACCCCACCCATCGCTGCGGTGACATGCTCTCGCCGAGCAGGACCACGCCGCAGATCAGCTGCATGACCGGCGTCACGAACTGGAGCAGCCCGACGGTCACGAGAGGCACCCTTCGTGCCGAGGCGGCGAAAAGCAGTAGCGGCGCCGCGGTGACCACGCCGGAGAGAACCAGGAGGGCCGCGTGCCCGGTGCCTTCGCTCGTGAAGGTCTGCGTCCCGGTGAGACCGAGCCAGAGCACCAGTCCCAGGGCGACCGGCAAGAGCACGGTGGTCTCAATGGTGAGGCCGTGCAGGGCCGGCAGCGTCGCACCAAGGCGCTTCTTCAGCAGGCCGTACATCGCAAAGGTCGCAGCGAGCGCGAGGGCGATCCACGGGATCCGGCCGGCCCCAATGGACAGGTAGAGGGCCGCAACCAGCCCGATTGCCACCGCGACCCACTGCAGCGGCCGCAGCCGTTCGCGAAGGACGACGACGCCGAGGGCGACGGTGACGATGGGGTTCAGGAAATACCCGAGCGCGGCCTCGGAGACGTTGCCAGAGACCACCGCGCCGACGTAGAGGACCCAGTTGACGGCGATGAGCACCGCGGCCACGGCGATGCCACCGAGGAAACGCCGGCGCCCCAGCAACGACCGGATCCACGCCCAGTCCCGGCGAATCGCCAGCAATAGCAGGCAGAACACGAAGGTCCAGAGAATCCGGTGCGCCAGGATCTCCCACGCACCGGCCGGCAGGAGGGCGTGGAAGTAGAGCGGGAACAGCCCCCAGAGCAGGTATGCGCAGAAGCCCTGGATGACGCCTCGCCGCTGCTCGTCGTGAGGCGCCTCGGCGGAGGTCGGCGGCCGGGTCTCAGTAGGGCCGGTCACGCCCTCGGGGCCGTCTCGACCATCCAGGAGTCGCGACCGGCGAGGAGGTCGGCGAGGTCCTGGTCAGAGGCCGGTCCGCCGGCGCCCGAAACCGTGCCGTCGATCTGCGCCCGCACCAGGTCGTCGTAGGTGGAGCGCTCCACGTCGCGGAACACTCCCATCGGCACGTGGGCCAGGCTTGGGTCGTCGAGCCGGGACAGCGCGAACGCCAGCGACGAGTCCTCAGCATGGGCGTCGTGCCGGACGATCTGCGCCGGCTCGGCTTCGTCGCGAGGGAGCACGTCGAGGCTGCCGTTCTCTCGGCGGACCACGACGTTGGTGCCGGCCGCGATCTCCTCGCCGTGGACGAGGCGGAGGATCCGCGCCTCGCCCTCCGAGCGGTCCTTGAGGACGTCGAAGACGCCATCGTTGAAGATCGGGCAGTTCTGGTAGATCTCGACGAGCGAGGTCCCGCGGTGCGCGGTGGCCGCCCGCAGCACCTCCGTGAGGTGCTTGCGGTCGGAGTCCATCGTCCGCGCCACGAAGGTCGCGTCGGCCCCCAGGGCCAGGCTGACCGGGTTGAACGGGTGGTCGACCGAGCCCAGCGGCGTTGACTTCGTGACGAGCCCGACCTGCGAGGTTGGCGAGTACTGGCCCTTGGTCAACCCGTAGATCTGGTTGTTGAACAACAGGATCGTGAGGTTGACGTTGCGGCGCATCGCATGGATGAGGTGATTCCCCCCGATGGACAGAGCGTCACCGTCACCGGTGACGACGAACACCGACAGGTCGGGGCGCGACGTGGCCAACCCCGTCGCGATGGCCGGAGCTCGACCGTGGATCGAGTGCATCCCGTAGGTGTCGAGGTAGTAGGGGAACCGAGACGAACAGCCGATTCCGGAGATGAAGACGACGTTCTCGCGCCGCAGCCCGAGCTCAGGCAGGAAGCCCTGTACGGCCGCCAGGATCGCGTAGTCGCCGCACCCTGGACACCAGCGGACCTCCTGGTCGGACGTGAAGTCCTTGCGTGTCTGCGGCGGCGCGCCGACCGGAAGGGCCGGTACGCCGCCGAGCCCGTGGCCCGACCGACCGTTTCGCGGGGACTCGGGCGCAGATCCGTTCCGGGGGGACTCGGGGGCGGAGCCGCCGAGGGTGGTCATTCCGTCACCGCCTTCTGGATGACGTCCTCGAGATCCGCGGCACTGAACGGCACTCCGCGAACCGAGGTGTGCGACTGCACGTCGACGAGGTAGGCAGCCCGCAACAGCATCGACAGCTGGCCGAGGTTCATCTCGGGCACGATGACATGCCGGTATGCGGTGAGGACCTCGCCGGTGTTGGAGGGGAACGGGTTGAGGTGCCGCAAGTGCGCCTGCGCCACCGGGAACCCTTGGACGCGAAGGGATCTCGCGGCGGCCGCGATCGGACCGTAGGTCGAGCCCCACCCGACGACGAGGATCTCGGCGTTGCCGTCGGGGTCATCGACCTCCAGCGGGGGGATCGTGGCGGCGATGCCGTCGATCTTCGCCGCACGGAGCCGCGTCATGAGGTCGTGGTTGTCCGGGTCGTAGGAGATGTTGCCGGTGATGTTGGCCTTTTCGATGCCTCCGACGCGGTGCTCGAGGCCGGGAGTGCCCGGAACCGCCCACGGGCGGGCCAGCGTCTCGGGATCGCGCAGGTAGGGGTGGAAGACGTCGTTGCCGTTGGCGTCCACCGCGTTGCGTTGGGTCGCCAGCTCGACGTCGAGGCCCGGCAGGTCGGCGAGGTCGGGGATCGCCCACGGCTCGGATCCGTTGGCCAGGTATCCGTCCGAGAGGATGACGACCGGCGTCATGTACGTGGTGGCGATGCGCACCGCCTCCAGTGCGATCGCGAAGCAATCGGCGGGGGAGCGCGGCGCCACGATGGCCACTGGGGACTCGCCGTTGCGTCCGAACATGGCCTGCAGCAGGTCGGCCTGCTCGGTCTTGGTCGGAAGCCCCGTGGACGGGCCGCCGCGCTGGATGTCGCAGACGACCAGCGGCAGCTCGAGGGACGTGGCCAGGCCGATCGTCTCGGCCTTGAGGGTAAGGCCGGGACCCGACGTCGTCGTCACGCCGATCGCGCCCCCGAACGCGGCACCCAGTGCGGCGCCGACGCCGGCGATCTCGTCCTCCGCCTGGATCGTCGTCACGCCGAAGCGCTTCAGGCTGGCGAGGGTGTGGAGGATGTCAGAGGCGGGGGTGATCGGATAGGACCCGAGGACCAACGGGCGGCCGGTCCTGTGTGAAGCCGTGACGAGCCCGTAGGCGAGGGCGACATTGCCGGTGATGTTGCGGTAGTGCCCGGCCTCCATCGGCGCCGGGCCGACCTCGTAGCGGTGAGCGAAGTCCTCGGTGGTCTCGCCGTAGTTGAACCCGGCGCGCAGCGCGGCGAGGTTGGCTGCCAGCACGGCCGGCTTCGCGCCGAACTTGGTGGTGAGAAACCGCTCGGTCAGTGAGATCGGCCGGGTGTAGAGCCAGGACAGCAGCCCCAGCGCGAACATGTTCGTCGCGCGCTCCTTGTCCTTGCGGGTGAGGTCGAAGGAGGCGAGCGCCTCGACGGTGATCGTCGTCAGAGCCAGGGCGTGGACGTGGTAGCTCTCGAGCGTGCCATCCTCGAGCGGATTGCTCGGGTAGCCGACCTTCGCGAGGTTGCGCGTCGAGAACTCGTCGGTGTTGGCGATGATCGTCGCGCCGCGCGGCAGGTCGCCGAGGTTGGCCTTGAGGGCGGCGGGGTTCATCGCCACGAGCACGTCCGGCTCGTCGCCGGGGGTGAGGACGTCGTGGTCGGCGAAGTGCAGCTGGAAGCTGGAGACGCCGGGCAGCGTGCCCTGTGGCGCGCGGATCTCCGCGGGGAAGTTGGGCAGCGTCGACAGGTCGTTGCCGAGGATCGCGGCCTCGGTCGTGAACCGGTCGCCCGTCAGCTGCATGCCGTCGCCCGAGTCACCGGCGAAGCGGATGACGACCCGGTCGAGCTTGACGATGTTGGGGCTGGAGGTCGAGGTGGACGTCGGGGTGGACATGACTGGGATCACCAGAATTCGTAGGGCACCGGAAGAGCCGCGTGAAGTTGGTTTCTTCCAGCATCGTATGTCGTCTTGGTGACCGCGCGTCGGAGGCTTCACCACACTGAGATCGACGAGATGTGCGGCCCCGCCCGTATGCCTCGAATCACCCGCCGGCGAGCCTCCCGGTCAGCTCCGGCTGGCAGGAGGGCGCACGCTCAGTCGTCCCGGTGCGCTTTTCCCGTATGCCGGTAGTCCTTCGAGTTCGCGTACCCGCGGATGTCGAGTCGGAGGGCGGCGGCGCGCGCTGCGTTCATGGCCTTGAGGCCGAGACGGCGCAGCGACGTCAATGTCAAGGTCTCCTGAGCGCTGCCACCCTGCGCGGTCACCTTGATCAGACCCACACGCGGCGCGTAGTACTTCAGCTGAGTGCCGTCCTCCGGCGTCAACGGGGCCGTCTCCGAGACCTTGACCACGCCGTCGTAACACCCGGTCGGAACACAGACGTGCCGTCCGGTAGCCGCAACCGTTCCGACGTCGTAGAAGTCGATCGCCGGCGCCTTGCCCTGCACGAACGGCGGCGTGCCGGTTCGCGGGTTTCCCGGCACGAGGATCCCCGCCTTGGCGCCGCTCCGGCCGCTGATCCACACGTTCGGGGCGCCGGCGAACTTGCCATTCTCGTACTCCTCCGGGTATTCGCCTCGGGTCCACACGTTGGCGTGCTTGTCCTGGGCGAAGAACGTCAGCTCTGCCTCGACCAGCTCACCGTCGTTGTAGTCCTGGTCGAGGATCACGCGCGAGGAGACGCCGCCGACCGTCTTGACGAGATCGGTGACGGTGAACACCACCCGGTGCTCGATGGGCGCACTGCCCTTCTGCCGCAGAGTGCCCTCGTAGACGTACTGCTGCCCGGGTGTGAGCGGGAAGTACCGCGCGTTCGTCTTCAGTGGATCCGGAAAGGTCCCGGTCGTGGCGGTCGATCGCCCTGCGACGACCGGTCCTGCGGCAGCCGTGGGGGCAAGCACCCCGCCCCCGGCGCAGACCACGACGACGGCGACGAGGAGGCGTAGGTCAGTGCGCATGTGAGGGAACCTCCGGTTCTGAGGAGACGGACGCGCGAACCACGGGCTGGTGGAAGCGCAGATACAGCGGCGGCACGACAAAAAGGCTGAGCAGAGTCGACGTGACCAGTCCGCCCAGGATCACGATGGCCAGCGGGTGCTCGATCTCGTGTCCCGGACGCATGCCGAACGCGACCAGCGGGACGAGCGCGAGGCCGGTGGCGAGCGTGGTCATGAGGATCGGCGCCAGCCGCTCCCGCGCACCACGAACGACGAGCTCCGGACCGAAGGGCACGCCTTCCACGTTCTCGAGGTGCTGGCAGTGGTTGATGAGGAGGATTCCGTTGCGTGCGGCGATGCCGAAGACCGTGAAGAACCCGACGAGTGAGCCCAGCGACAGCTCTCCGTCGGAGAGCCGGGCCGCCAGGACACCGCCGACGAGGGCCATGGGCAAGGTGAGGAAGAGCAGGATGCCTAGTCGCCAGCTGCGGAACGCGGTCTGTAGGAGCAGGAGGATCAGCGCTCCAGCGAGCACTGCGGAGGTCAGCAGCCTGGTCTGTGCGGTCTGTCGCTCCTGGTACTCGCCGAGCACTTCGGCGTGGTAACCCCGGTCGAACGAGACGTTGGCGAGCTTGTCGTTGAGCTCAGCTACGACGGATCCGAGGTCACGGCCATCCACCGACGCACCGACGTCGAGGCGCCGGGAATCACCCTGTCGTTCAATGGCATTGGGATTCGGCCTTACCTCGACCTTGGCTACGTCACTGAGTTTCACCCGCGTGCCCGAGGGCGAGTCGATCGGCAGCTGCGCCAGAGCGGAGACATCGCTGCGGCTGGCGGGAGTGCTCCACACCACCGTGTCGTATGCCCGTCCGTCCCGGAAGATGTCGCCCACCTCCTCGCCGGCGACGAGCGTAGCGGTGGCCCGGCGCACGTCGCCGGGCTTGAGGCCGTACTGCTGGGCCTTGGCGAGGTCGACCTCCACCTCCACCTGCGGGACGTCGATGGAGATATCCGCATGCGCGTTCTTGACGCCCGGAATGGACTCCAGCACATGGAGCACCTCGTCCGACTTGTCACGCAGCACTTGGAGGTCCTCGCCGTAGACCCGCACGATGATCGGCTCCTTGCCGCCCGTGAGCACCTCCTCGACGCGCTCATCCAGGTACGTCTGGACCTCGGCGAAGAGACCCGGGTAGGTGGCCGCAATCTCGTCGATCTGGTCGCGCGCCTCGACGTAGTTCGCGTCCGGGTCGAGGCTGATCCAGTTCTCACCGAAGTTGACCCCGAACACCTCTTCGCCGAGCAGCGCCTGCCCGATGTGTGCCCCGAAGCTGCGGACGCCGGGCACCTCCCGGATCCGTTCGCTGACGGCGGTGGTGGTCCGTTCCGTCTCGGCCACGGACGTTCCGGGAATGGCCACCCAGTGCATGAGGAAGTCGCGCTCCTGAAAGGCGGGGAACAGGCTCTGACCCAGACCCGAGGCCACCCAAAGCCCCGCCAGGGTGACGACGAGCGTTAACGCATACATCGGGCGAGGACGTTTGACCATGCGGCGGAGGGCCGCCGTGTACCAGCGCTGAAGGGCCCGGACGACCGGTGAGGACCGGCGCTCCAGGGGTACGCCCCGCAAGAGGATGAGGCACAGCGCAGGCGTCAGGGTGAGCGCCACCACCATCGAGGCGACGATGGCCAACGTGTACGAGATCGCGAGGGGCTGGAAGAACGCGCCGGTGAGCCCGGTCAGGAGCAATACCGGGATCGAAGCGGCGACGATGATGAACGTCGCGTAGACGATGGGGCTGCGCACCTCGAGCGAGGCGGAAAGGATCACCGAGGCGGTCGACTCACTACTGCCCTGCAGGCGTGCCTCGCGCAGCCGTCTGACGATGTTCTCCGCATCGATGATGGCGTCGTCGACGACAGCACCCAGCGCGATCACCAGGCCCGCGAGGGTCATCGTGTTGATGGTCGCGCCTCGCCAGTAGAGGATCAGAAGCGTTGCGACGAGCGACAGCGGGATGGTCAGCAGGCTGATCAACGCGACGCGCCACTCGAAGAGGAACAGCATGAGGATGACGACGACGAGGAGGAAGCCAAGGACCAGCGCTTGTGACAGGTTCGAGATTGCCAGCTTGACGAAGTCCGCCTGCTGAAAGACATGGGTGTCGAAGTCGATGTCCGGCAGCCCTGGCTGCAGTTGGGCGATCGCTGCCTCCACGCCCGCGGTGAGCTCGATCGTGTTGGCCCACGGCAGTTTCTCGACGACGAGCAGGATCCCCGGCTCCGAGTTGACGATCGCCGAGCCGATGAGCGGCTGATGCTCCTCGGCGACCTTCGCGACGTCCCCCAGGGTCGTGGCCGTGCCAGCCCCGGTGATCGGGACCTTTGCCAGATCCGCTGGGGTGACGATGGGAAGGACGTTGCGGACGGGCAGCTGCTGATTGGGCGAACTGATGACGCCGCCGGTCCCGATGACGCTCCCGGTCGAGAACCGCAGCAACCCGGAGTCGACCGCGTCCGCCGTCGTCTCCATCACCTGGTCGAGGGAGACGTTGCGCTCCGCGAGCTTGGGCGGTTCGACCTGGACGGTCATCATCTGGAGCCGCTCGTTCCAGATGGCGACGTTGGCGACGCCGGGGACCTGCAGGAGGCGGGCGCGCACGCTCCAGTACGCCGTCATCGACATCTCGATGAGCGAGTGGTCCTTCGATGTCATGCCGATCTGGACGGCCCGTCCGGTCGCCGACACCGGCGCGAGCATGACGGGCGGCGCCGCCCAGGTCGGGAGTGAAGGCGAGATCACGCCGAGGCGCTCCTGCACCAGCTGGCGGGCGCGCAGCAGGTCGGTGTCCGCCGAGAAGAGCAGCTCGATCGAGGACAGCTGAGGCACTGATCGGGAACGCATGTCCTGCAGTCCTTGCAGGCCGTTGAACCCCTGCTCGAGGGGGACCGTGACGAGCTCCTCGACGTCAGAGGTCGACAGCCCCACGCACGCGGTCTGGATGACCACGCGCGGGGGCGCGAACTCAGGGAAGACGTCGACCCTCATCTGCGACAGCGACCCGATTCCGATGACCATGACGGCCACCGACACGGCGACGACGAGGAATCTGAGGTTCAGGCTCGACTGCACGATCGACCGCATGACCGTGCGTCGCTCGGTCATTGCTCTCCGTCGATCTCGAGCTCGGCGCCGAGGATCTCCGGTGCTCCGACGACGACGACGGACGTGCCCGCCGGCGGACCGGAGGTGAGCGTGGCGACGTCGCCTGAGATGGACGCTACCGTCACCGGTTGGCGCACATAGCTGCGCTCTTGCGGGACCGTGTAGGTCCACGTGGACCCGTCTTTGTAGTAGATGACGGCGGCGTAAGGCAGGCTGAGCTGGCCTTCGCCGGGTCCGGCGGTCACCGCCGCGGTTTTGACTCCGATGGCCTCGTTGCCGTCCTCGGTGAAGACGACCTTCTTGACATCGGAGCCCGGGATGGCCTCGAGGGCGGCCGGCTCTTCTCCAGCGGTCACCCCTGGAGACGGACCACAGCCGGCGAGCACGGGCGCCGTGACCATCGCGGCGGCGAGAAGGAGCGCAGCGGCGGACCGGGTCATCGTTCGACTCCCTTCCGGAGACCGGCGAAGGCTGGGACGAGGAGCAGGACGACGAGCGTGCTCGTCACGACGCCACCGACCAGGCCGGCAGCGAAGGGTCGCAACAGCTCCAGTCCTGGCCGGTCGCCGAGGAGGATGGCGGGAAGCGCCGCAACAACGAGCAGTAGGGCGGTCCGAACGACGGGCAGGACGTGCTCTGCGGCGAGGTCACCGATCTGGGCCCCGTTCACCGTCCCCAGGTCGGCTTCCGTCGTGCCATCCGGTGCGCCATCGCCGCCGTTGGTCGGTAAGGACGGGGCCACGCTTGCTCTGGACGTGACGGTGTTCCTGGCGGTGGTCACCGCCGGGGTGCGGTAGTAGGCCAGGGCGCCGAAGATCGTGAGGAGCGCCGCGGCGAGTGTGGCCAAGGCCGGGCCAGCGGTACCGACGCCGCCGACCGCAGGCGCGACAAGCACGGCGCCGACGCCCCCGAGCGGGGCGACGACCGTCAGCACGACGGCGCGCCTCCAGCTCGCCGTGGCCGCCTGGAGGATGAGGACGATTGCGACGAGGATGGCGAGCGCCACGGCAAGCACCCGACGGAGGTCGACCTGTCGGTCCGCGGCGGCACTGACGACCTGGACGTGCGACTCTGGTGGTACGGGCACCGACGCCACCGCCGCCTCCACGGCCTCGACCGCTGCGGCCGCGTTGGACCCGGTCAGCGAGGCGACGACGTCGACGCTGCGCTGCACTGAGTCGTGCACGATCGAGGCTGGCTGCGGTGCCACCGTGATCTTGGCGACGTCGCCTAGCCGGACCTGCTCGCCGGAGGGTGTGTTAACCAAGAGGTTGCCCAGCGCCGAGACGCTCGATCGCGACGTCGGCGTTCCGAGCACGACGACGTCGAAGACCTTCGCCTGCTCGTAGAGGTTCCCGACCGTGAGGCCGGACGCGAGAGTCGTGGCCTCCCGGCGGACATCGCCTGGCCGCAGCCCATACTTCTGTGCGGCCGCAAGGTCGACCTCCACCTGCACCGTCGGCTGCTGGCTGATCGGCACCACGTGCGCACCGCTGACGTCAGCGACACCGGACAGCGACGTGGCGACCTGGGCCGCTGTGCTCTGGAGCGCTGTCAGCTCGGGGCCGAGAATCCGGACCGTGACGTCGGCCGCCGAACCGGATCTCGCCGCGCTGAGCTGGTCGGCGGAGTAGCTGACCAGACGGGTCCGGACTCCGGGGTACCGAGCAGCGGCCCGCAGCACCCCCGCCCGGGTGCTGTCGTAGTCCGCGCCGGCGTCCAGGGAGATCCACAGCTCGCTGGCGTTCACGTCGCCCAGCTGGTCGGACGTCACCGCGCGACCGACGTGCCCCCCGACCTCACGCACACCGGGGACCGAACGCAGGTCCTCCGAAATGAGCGTGTTCACCCGGCTCGCCTCGGCGAGCGAGGTCCCTTGGACGGTTTCGACATGCAGCAGCAGGTCGAGATCGCGGGCCACCGGCACGAAGTTCGGCTGAGACAGCTGCGGCACCGCGGCAGAACCGGCCGCGACGAGGAGTACGGCCAGAGTCCAGACGGGCCACCGGGCGGTCACCATGCGGCGGACGCGAGGTTCGAGCGTCCGCGCGAGTCGCTGCGCCGGACTGGGGCCGGGAGAGGGGGCCCGCCGCATGAGCAGGACGAGCAGGGCTGGCACGACGGTCAGCTCAACGGCGACACTCACGACGGCCGCGAGGACGAAGGTCAGGACCAGCGGACGTGTGAAGGCCGCCGACACGGGGTCCAGCACAAGCAGGGGGACGAGGGCGAGGGCGCCGATCAGCATCACGACCGGGCCGGTCCGCAGCGTTCGTCCAAGGGCGGTCCCCACCAGAGCCGAGAGCTCGCTGCCAGCCGTAGGACTCCCGGACTCCTCGCCGTCGCCGGCGGCAGCCCGCTCGCGCCTCACCGCGTCGACGTCACCGACCGACATGCTGACGACGAGCACGAGGGCAACGACCAGCCCGGCGAGCGTCATCGTGGTCAGCGTTACCCCGCGGATGGACAGCAGGTAGAGCGTCGTCACGGCCGACACCGTCACGGCGGCGCTCACCACGACAGCAGCGCGCCAGGACCAGAAGAGCAGGAGCGCGCCGAGGAGAAGCGCGGCCAGGCCGAGCGCTGCGGCGAGACCGACGTTCTGCCGGGCGTTGTCGAGGAAGGTTGCCGGGCGGAAGACCGAAGTCTCGATGTCGATGCCGCCGAGACCCGGCTTGAGGCTGGCCATGGCATCCTCGACCGCTCTCGTGACCTCGACGGTATCGGCCTCGGGGTACTTCTGAACGACGAGGAAGAGTGCGGGCTTGGTGTCGACCGCGTCGCCGATCAGCGGCTGGTGGTCTTCCACGATCGTCGTCACGTCGCCGAGCCGGGTCGGGGTTTCGGCGCCTTCGATGGGTACTTCGCCGAGACTCCGCGGCGTGGTGATGGGCAGCACGTGCTGGACGGCCAGCCGCTGGTTCGAGCTCTCCAGGAAGCCGCCGGTCCCCGGAGTAGACGCCTCTACGAAGGTCAGCGGCGAGACCCACAGGGCGTTGCCCGCGGTCTCGATCACCTGGGTGAGCGAGACGTTCCTGCTCTTCAGGGTTGCCGGGTCCACCTGCACCTGAAGCTGCCGGTCACGCATCCCATAGATGGCGACGTTCGCGACCCCGGAAATCCCCATGAGGCGAGGCCGAATCTTCCATCGGGCGAGCACCGACATGTCGATGAGGGACACGTCTGTCGAGGTCAGGCCGATCATCTCGACCCGGCTCACGGAAGCCAGCGGCTCCACCATGATGGGCGGGCTCCCGACCGCGGGGAGGGCATGGGCTTGGGTCAGTCGTTCTTGGACCATCTGCCTCGCGGCGTAGATGTCCGTTCCCGGCTCGAAGACGATGTCGATGGCGGACAGTCCGGGCTCGGAACGCGAGTGGATCCGGTCCAACCAGGGGACGCCGTTGAGGAGGTCCTGCTCGAGCGGCACGGTGACCAGCTGCTCGACCTCGGCCGCGGAGAGGCCCAGGGCCTCGGTCTGAACCTGGACCGACGGAGGCATGAACTCGGGGAGGAAGTCCACCCGCGCGGAGCCCGCCTGAGCGATACCGAGGATCAGCAGTGCGACGGCGACCGCGATCGCGAGCCGGCCGACCCTTGGGTTGGCTCCGAGGGCCGCGCTCATCGCCCGGCCCGTTCAGACGGCACGGCGTCCTCCTGAACCACGCCCGACGACTGAACGTCCTGGCTAGAAAAGGAGGCAGCTGCGCACAAGTGGACACCCCGTCCGTCCAACGAGCCGTACTGTGGTAAACAAGGGTAAGAAAGAGGCGACCTCATGGGCGTCCAACCAGGGGACCTAAGTGACCGCACCTTTGATCCTCGCTGGACACATCCCTGGGTGAGTCGGGGCAGCCCTTTGGGTCGAGGCTCCTCTCCACCCTTGGTAGGGGTTCCTATCCCTCCATCCAGTACACCGTCGGTGGTCTACGGACTAGTTCTGCGGGCTCGCTCCCTCCTGCGTCTCCCAGCCACCCCGGTCGCGACCGAGCGCATCTCTGCGGCCGACGTGGCCCTTGCGGCCGCGGTCGCGCTGGCGTCCTTGCTGAGCCTCTGGCTGAGGGCGCCAGTGCTCGGTGACGTCTCGGACGACACCGCAGACCCCTTCTCCGGTCTCCGAGCAACGCTCCAACTCACCCTCGCCTGCGCCGCCCTGACGGCGCGGCGCCGAGCGCCGGGCACCGTCCTCGTCGTCACCATCGCCCTCCTGACGACGATCCACACCGAGCACTACCCGGTGCTGGCGTTGCCCTATCCCGTGCTTGTGGCCGCCTACACGGTGGCCCAACGGTGGCCAAGGCGGAGCTCTGTGGCCGCCCTCGGGGCGACGCTTGCCGGCATGACCCTGGCCCTGCTGATCTCCGATCCGGCTCTGGACGACGACTGGGTCACGATCCTCCTCGGCATCATCGTCGTCTGGGCGCTCGGGCATGGCGTCCAGATGCGCCAGACGGAAGCCGGGCTGCTGGCCGAGCGCGCCCGGCTCCTCGAGGACCATGCCCGCCATCTCGCCGACGAGCAGACGACGCTCACTGAGCTCGCCGCGGAGAGGGAACGCGCCACGATCGCCCGAGAGCTCCATGACATCGTCGCCAACAACGTCAGCATCATCGTCGCGTGGGCCACCATGGGACGACGCACCAAGCCCGAGTCGGTCGATCCGGTCACGCTGCAGGTCATCGAGGGACTCGGCCGAGAGACCCTCGGCGACATGCGCCGCTTGGTCGGCGTCCTGCATACGAGTGCGACTCCTGCGGCCGGGTCGGATCGACCATGCCTGGACCGGCTTCCCGGTCTCGTCGACAAGATCGTCGCTGGTGGAACGCCGGCGACGCTTGCCGTCACGGGCGCCCAGCGGGAGCTCTCCGCGGCCGTCGAGGTCAACGCATACCGGATCGTCCAGGAGGCGTTGACCAACGCCCTGAAGCACGCCGCGGGCTCCCGCATCGAGGTCACCGTCGACTACGACGAGCGGATGCTCCGGATTGGGGTGCGCGACTACGGCGACACGCCAAGCACGGCTGACGGGCTGGGTAGCGGCCTGCTCGGAATGCGCCAGCGGGTCTCCTTGCTCGGCGGGCAGCTCATGGCGGGCCCGGTATCCGGCGAGCCGGGATTCGCCGTCGACGTCTCCATCCCGCTCAACCAGGAAGGTGACCGATGACGATTCGGGTTCTCGTGGCTGACGACCAGCCGTTGATGCGAAGCGCGCTCTGCAGCTGCCTGATGTCCGAGGATGACATCCAGGTCGTCGCGGAGGCGGCGGACGGCGCAACCGCGGTGAACCTGGTGCGTTCGCTCACGCCAGACATCGCGCTGCTGGACATCCGGATGCCGATCCTCGACGGCGTGGAGGCGACTCGTCGCATCGTCCACGGCGCTTCGTTCCCTGGCACGCGCGTCATTGTTGTCACGACCTTCGACCTCGACGAGTACATCGTCGCCGCCCTGCGGGCCGGCGCGAGTGGGTTCCTGCTCAAGGACGCCACGCCGGAGGAGCTCGTCCAGGCCGTCCGCGTCGTCGCTGCCGGAGACGCGCTGCTCGGCCCAGCGATCACCCGCCGCCTGCTCGACCGCTTTGTGCAGTTCCTGCCCGCCACGCCGCCGGCGAGCGCGGTCGAGCTCACCCCCCGGGAGCTCTCCGTGCTCCAGCTGGTCGCGCGGGGGGCGACCAACGCTCAGATCGCCGGGCACCTGTATCTCGCGGAGAGCAGTGTGAAGACGCACGTCCACCATCTCCTGGCGAAGCTAGCGGTCCCCGACCGGATCCACCTGGTGCTGCGTGCCTACGAGAGCGGCCTGGTGCCGTCCTCGTGGATGGCGATGCCGTTCGCCGCGCCGGACGCTTCCTAGGACGTGAGCGCTCGGCCCGACTCGGTGAACGCCGGCGCTTCGCCGGCCAGCGCCGCGAGGGCTGCTTCGACCCGACGGGCCGTGTAGTCCGCGGCCCGGGCGTGGAGCTCATCCGTCGAGCAGAACGCCGCGGCGCGGATCTCCCGCGCCTGGAGCACGGCACGGTCGAGGATCGAGGCGGGATGGACGCCGCCGTCGAACACCAGGCACAGGGCGTCGTCCCAGCCACCCCAGGGCGGGAGCCAATCGGTGAGCACCAGCTCTCCGACGGGCAGCACCAGCGCCAGCTCCTCGAGGACCTCTCGACCGGCCGCCTCCCGGGGTGACTCGCGGAGCTCGACGACTCCACCCGGAAGGTCCCAGTCGTCCTTATAGGTCGGGTGGCAGAGCAGGACACGGCCGGACTCGTCCCGGACGAGGGCCTGGGCGATGACGCGCTTGCGGGGCAGGAACGAGTTGAGCAAGGCCCGGAACCCGCCGTGCTCGGTGGGCGCCGGGTCGTCGTGCAACCGGCCGAGCAGCAGGTATGCCTCACCGCCGGCGCGGGGGAGGCGCACCACGCCCTCGTTGCGGAGCCCGGCCCGCCGCGCGACGCGGAGCGCCGGTGGGTCCTCCTGGGGCACGCGAGCCTGGACCCGGCCCAAGCCGAGGGCTCCGAACGCATACTCGACGAGGAGGCGGACCGCGCGCGTCGCATACCCCTGTCCGCGGTAGGGGCCGTCGAGCGCATAGGCGATCTCTCCCGTGTTCTCGCCGACGTCGCGCAGGCGCACTGAGCCGACGACGCGGCCGCGCACCTCCACGGCGAACGTCCCCTCGGGGCCAGGGCGCAGGGTGACGACGCCGTCGCTGAGCTCCGGGGGCTCAGCCGTCATCGGGGTCGCCGACCTCGGGGGTCGCGTGACCGGCGCGCTCGTCACGCTCGGCCCACTCCAGGAGCTGGTCGAGCCGGTAGGCGGTGTCGTCGATGCCCGCGTGCAGGTCGCCCTTCTCCTCGAACCGCGCCGGGACGGTCGCGATGGTGAAGTCGCCCGGCACGACGTCGTCGATCTCCTCCCAGAGGATCGGCGTCGACACCGTGCCGTCTGGAACGCCGCGCACCGAGTAGGCGCTGGCGATGGTGTGGTCGCGGGCGTTCTGGTTGTAGTCGACGAACACGACGTCCGGCTCACGGTCCTTGCGCCACCACGTCGTCGTGACGTCGCCCCCCGCCCGCCGTTCCACCTCACGGGCGAAGGCCAGGGCGGCCCGGCGCACGTCGTGAAACCCCCACTCCGGAACGATGCGGACGTAGACGTGCATGCCCTTGCCGCCAGAGGTCTTGGGGAACCCGGTCGCGCCGAGCTCGTGCAGGACCTCCTGAGCGACGTGGGCCACTCGCCGGACGGTCGCGAAGTCGCACAGCGGCATGGGATCGAGGTCGATGCGCCACTCGTCGGGGACTTCGGTGTCGGCCCGCCTCGAGTTCCAGGGATGGAACTCGACGGTCGACATCTGAACGGCCCAGACGACGCTGGCCAGCTCCGTGACGCAGAGCTCGTCCGCGGTGCGGTTCCAACGGGGGAACGTCACTCGTACCGTCTGGAGCCACGGGGGCGCACCGTGGGGGACGCGTTTCTGGTGCACCTTCTCGCCGGCCAGGCCCTCCGGGAACCGGTGCATCATGCACGGCCGCTCGTAGAGCGCCCGGACGATTCCGTCGCCCACGCTGATGTAGTAGTTGACGACGTCGAGCTTGGTCCAGCCGGTCTTCGGGAAGTAGACGCGGTCGGGGTTGGTGACGCGGACCGTGTGGGGGCCGACCTCGAGCTCGACGGCAGGAGTGCTGCTCTTGGCGGCGGCCATGGCCCTCAACCTAACCGGAGCCGCCGTTAGGTTGAATGCGTGCCGTCGAGCGAGCGGGCCGTCGTCGTCACCGGCGGGAGTGGCGGCGTGGGGCGCGGGATAGCCGTCCGACTGGCGATGGACGGTGCGCACGTCGTCGTCCTCGACACGGTGTCCCCTGCCGAGCCGTGGCCCACAGATCTGGCGGCCCGGATCGAGGTGGTGGTCGGCAACGCCGCCGCCGTCGACGTGGCCGAGGCGGCGGCCGACCGAGCCGAGCAAGCCGGAGTCATGACTGGCTGGGTGAACAACGCCGCCGTGTTCGAGGACGCGGCCCTGGACGACCCCACCCGAGTTGTCGAGGCCGTCACCGCCAACGTCGCGCTCGCCGTCGTGGGATGTTCGGTGGCGGTTGGCCGGTTCGTCGAGGCGGGCACGCCCGGCTCGGTCGTCAACGTCTCGAGCCATCAGGCACAGCGGGCGGTGCGCGGGGCGCTCCCGTATGCGACGGCCAAGGCGGCAGTCGAGGGGTTGACCCGAGCGGCGGCGGTCGACCACGGACCGGAGGGGATCCGGGTGAACGCGGTAGCCCTTGGGTCGATCCGCACCGAGCGCTACGACGCATACCTCGCGGGCCGGACCGACGAGGAGGCCGAGTCGGTGCGCCGCCAGATGGCGTACCTCCACCCGCTCGGTCGGGTCGGGACGAGCGGCGAAGTGGCCGACGTGGTGGCGTGGCTGCTCTCCGAGCAGTCCTCGTTCGTCAGCGGCGCC
>JBKPKI010000040.1:0-3373 GCA_046731055.1 Actinomycetota bacterium
CGCGGCCTCCGACCACCACGCACGACGGTTGGCGGCGGCAGCCAAGGCGCTGGCAGTCGCTGAAGGGACAGCCGGGGCGGCAGTCAACGCGACGGCCGGCAAGGCGGCGACACGCAACGCGGCGAACGGCAACGGGGCGGACGGCAACGGGGCGGACGGCAACGGGGCGGACGGCCGGGGAGGCACGCCCCGGCGACGCGAGGCATCTCGCCGTCCGGCGGCACCGCCGCCGGACCCCGCCGCTGCGGACCGGGAACCGGAGCCAGAGGACGTCGCGCGCGCCATCGTGCTGAAACAGCTCGCGATGGCGCCGCGCAGTCGACAGCAGCTGGCCGACAAGCTTCATCAGCGGGGCTGTCCGCCGGAGGTGAGTACCCGGGTACTCGACCGGATGGAGGCGGTTGGACTCATCGACGACGCCGCCTACGCGCAGATGCTCGTGCGGTCCAAGCAGGCCACCCGAGGCCTGGCGAAGCGGGCGCTCGCCCACGAGCTGCGCGACAAGGGCGTGGACGAAGCGACCATCGACGACGCCCTCGGCTCCATCGCCGCCGAGTTCGAGCGGGCCTCCGCGGAGCAAGTGGCGCACAAGACGATGCGCCGGCTGGCCGGCCTCGACCCACAGGTGCAAGCCCGGCGACTCTCCGGGGTCCTCGGGCGCAAGGGGTACCCGCCCTCAGTGGTCTACGCGGTCGTCCGCGACGCCGTCAACGACGCCCCAGAGCACCAGCGCGATTGAACCGATCCGGTGGCTCGTGCGACCGTTTCCATCTGCTCGTCCGCTTGAGTGGTTTGCCCGTGATCGCCGTCGAGCTGGGCGACGATGGCGGCCTGCGGACGGTGGAGTCGTCGGCGTGGTGGTGGGTTGCCGCACCTGCGGTGTGGTCGCTGACGGCCCACGGCCGGGTGGAAGCCGACGGCCGGGTGGAGGTCACGCTCGCGGATGCGCCGAGGGCCGGTCCCCCGGTGACGGTGACGTGGCGCAGGTGGCGCTGGGTGTGCCCGTGACGGACTCTAGGTAACGGCCTTTGTCGGCACTCCGCCAGAGGATGAGACAAGCGCCGAAGCCTGCGAGCGCGTCAAAGGAGGATCAAGCACCACGGCGGTAATTCTGTGGAGGACCCGCGTTAGCGCGGGTCCCGGCAGCGCGCGCCGACCGTCGTGGCGGCCTCGCACCCCGTGGACGGTTGTCGAATCCGCAGACTCACGCGACCGCTGTAGAGCGAACCGAACCGGTGCCCTCGGCACCGGCGGCGCACCTGGCCGGGTACCCGCATACCGGCATCGTCGCGCAATATCCCGGAAACACGGATAGTCCTACGATCGGCCCGTGGCCGACCTCTTCGAGGACTATCGACTCGGGAACTCCTGGGACGAGATGCTCGGCGGCCCGGACGAGGCTCGCGGCCCCTACCGCGCCGTCCACCACACGCTGCGGTCCATGGAGCCCGAGGCGCTGCGTGAGCGCGCGGAGTACCTCGCCCGCAGCTTCCTCGACCAGGGCGTCACCTTCGACCATGCCGGTGAAGAGCGGCCCTTCCCGCTGGACGCGGTCCCGCGGGTCATCTCGGCGGAGGAGTGGGCGATCGTCGAGCAGGGCGTGGAACAACGCGTCCACGCCCTGGAGGCGTTCCTCGCCGACGTCTACAACCACCCCGAGGACATGCCGAGCGCGGTCAAGCAGGGGATCATCCCGTGGGAGCTCATCACCAGCTCGTCGCACTTCCACCGGGCAGTCCACGGCATCCGTCCGGCCAACGACGTCCGCGCGCACGTCTCGGGGATCGACCTGGTCCGCGATGAGTCCGGCATCTTCCGGGTCCTCGAGGACAACGTCCGCGTCCCCTCGGGGGTCAGCTACGTCATGGCCAACCGGCGCGCCATGACCAACGTGTTCCCTGAGGCGTTCGCCACGCTGCGGATCCGCCCGGTCCACGACTACCCACGGATGCTGCTCTCCGCCCTTCGCGCCGCCGCTCCGGACGGAGCGAGCGACCCGACTGTCGTCGTGCTCACGCCGGGCGTCTTCAACAGCGCCTACTTCGAGCACACCCTGCTGGCGCGGATGATGGGCGTCGAGCTCGTCGAGGGCCGCGACCTCATCTGCTCCGGCGGCGTCGTGAAGATGCGCACCACCCAGGGCGAGCAGCCGATCGACGTCATCTACCGGCGGATCGACGACGAGTACCTCGACCCGGTGCACTTCCGCCCCGACTCGATCCTCGGCGTCACCGGCCTCGTCGCCGCCATGCGGGCGGGGCGGGTCACGGTCGCCAACGCCATCGGCAACGGCGTCGCGGACGACAAGCTCATCTACAGCTACGTTCCTGAGCTGACCCGCCACTACCTCGACGAGGATCCGATCCTGCCTAACGTCGACACCTACCGGTGCACCGAGCCGGAGGCCCTTGCGGTCGTCCTCGAGCGGCTCGACGAGATGGTCGTGAAGCCGGTCGACGGCTCGGGCGGCAAGGGACTGGTCATCGGGCCGACGGCCGACGGTGCCACCCTCGACGCGGTGCGCGAGCGGCTCGTCGACGACCCGCGGGGCTGGATCGCTCAGCCGGTGGTCCAGCTCTCGACCGTCCCGACGCTCGTCGGCGGCCGGCTCGCGCCCCGGCACGTCGACCTGCGCCCCTTCGCGGTCAACGACGGCACGACAGTACGCGTGCTGCCCGGCGGGTTGACGCGGGTCGCCCTGCCGGAGGGACAGCTCGTCGTCAACTCCAGTCAGGGCGGGGGATCCAAGGACACCTGGGTGCTCTCGAACCAGCGCCACAGCGTGACCCGCAACCCCATCCAGCAGGACGTCCGCGAGATCGTCGTTATGACCGCTCCGGACACCTCACACGAGGACACCGCCGGCGCCCAGCAACAACAGCAGCAGCAACAGATCCGGCAAGCCCGCCCCGTTGCGGCGGAAGCGCGGTCCGAGCCCCAACAGCTCGGACATGTCCGGCTTGAATCCGTCGACGCCGGGGTGGTCGGGAGAGGCGACGGCCCGTGCTGAGCCGGATCGCTGAGTCGCTCTTCTGGATCGGGCGCTACGTCGAGCGGGCCGACGGGACCGCCCGCATCGTCGACGCCGCCCGTCTCCAGATGCTCGAGGAGACCGGCCAGTCGGAGGAGACGACCGCCCGCGTCATCCTCCAGGTGATCATGGGCGTCGACCCGGGCGGGGGACGGGTCGACTACGCAACGGTCTGCCAGCGGCTCGTCTTCGACGCCGAGCATGCCAGCGCGATCGCCGGCGCCTGGCGCGCCGCCCGTGAGAACGCCCGTCGCGCAAGGGAAACCGTCTCCACCGAACTCTGGGAGGCGATCAACACCGCGTGGAACCGGTGGGGCGGCTTCGAGCCCGACCAGGTGACCG
>JBKPKI010000041.1:0-6068 GCA_046731055.1 Actinomycetota bacterium
GCACCAGCCGGAGGTCGCGGTCACCCACATCGCACGCGGCTCGGAGGTCGTCTTCGACCACGTGGACTTTCACTACCCGGGCGCCGAGGCACCGGTCCTCCAGGACGTCACATTCCGCGCCGAGCCCGGACAGACGACTGCGGTGATCGGGAGCACGGGCGCCGGCAAGACCACGCTGGTCAACCTCATCCCGCGACTGTTCGACATCACCGGAGGCTTGTTGACCGTGGGTGGAGCCGACGTCCGTGAGCTCGACCTCGACACGCTGTGGTCCCGGATCGGGCTGGTCCCGCAACGGCCGTACCTCTTCACCGGCACCGTCGCCAGCAACCTGCGCTACGGCAATCCCGACGCGACCGACGAGGAGCTCTGGGAGGCCCTGCGCATCGCGCAGGCGGCCGACTTCGTCGAACGGATGCCCGAGAAGCTCGAGGCTCCGATCACCCAGGGCGGCACCAACGTCTCCGGCGGCCAGCGCCAGCGGCTCGCCATCGCGCGGGCGCTCGTCCGGAAGCCGGAGGTCTTCTTGTTCGACGACGCGTTCTCCGCGCTCGACCTCGCCACCGACGCGCGACTGCGCGCGGCGCTGCGCCCGGTGACCCGCGACGCCACGGTGATCGTGGTGGCGCAACGGGTGTCGACCATCATCGACGCCGACCGGATTCTTGTCCTCGAAGACGGCGTCATCGTCGGGCAGGGCCGGCACGACGAGCTCCTCGCGACCTGCGAGACGTACCAGGAGATCGTCGAGTCACAGCGGAGCGCGGAAGGGGCGGCAGCGTGAGCGAGGGCATCAAGTCCGCCGAGGAGAAGGCGGCCGAGTCCCGCCGGGCTCCCACCCAGCAGAACCGAGGGCCCATGGGCATGGCCATGGGCGGCGAAAAGGCCCAGAACTTCGGCCCGAACGCCAAGCGGCTCATGGGCCGGCTCGGTCCGGAGCGTGCGCTGGTCACCGTGGTGATCGTGCTCGCGGTCGCCAGCGTGGCCCTGACCTCGGTCGGACCCAAGATCCTCGGTCACGCGACGAACCTCATCTTCGAGGGCTTCTTCAGCGCCCAGATGCCCGCCGGAGCGACCAAGGAGCAGGTCGTCGAGAGTCTCCGCGCGTCGGGTCAGTCGCAGGTGGCCGACCTCGTCTCGAACATGAACCTCGTTCCCGGGCAAGGAATCGACTTCACCGCCCTGGCGCAGGTGCTGCTGTTCGTCCTGGCGCTGTACCTCGTCGGCGCGCTGCTCCAGTGGTGGTCCGGATGGATCCTCGCCGGGGTCGTCACCCGGACCATCAACGCGCTGCGGGCCGACGTCGAGGCGAAACTGAACCGGCTGCCGTTGCCGTACTTCGACGGCCAGCCCCGCGGCGAGCTGCTCAGCCGCGTCACGAACGACGTCGACAACATCCAGCAGAGCCTCAGTCAGACGTTGAGCCAGCTGCTCACGTCGCTGCTCACCGTGATTGCCGTCGTGGCGCTGATGTTCTCGATCTCGTGGTCGTTGGCCCTCATCGCCCTGGTGACCATCCCGATCTCCATGTGGATCACGGCGACGATCGCCAAGCGCTCACAGAAGATGTTCGTGCAGCAGTGGCGCAGCACCGGTGAGCTCAACGGCATCATCGAGGAGACTTTCACCGGGCACGGCCTCGTCAAGGTGTTCGGCCGCCAGCGCGAATCACAGGCGGCTTTCGACGCCAAGAACGGCCAGTTGTTCGACGCCGCGTTCGGCGCTCAGTTCATCAGCGGCATCATCATGCCGGCGATGATGTTCATCGGAAACCTCAACTACGTCGTCATCGCCGTCGTCGGCGGTCTGCGGGTGGCCTCGGGCACGATGAGCCTCGGGGACGTCCAGGCGTTCATCCAGTACTCCCGCCAGTTCACCCAGCCGCTCACGCAGGTGGCGTCCATGGCGAACCTGCTGCAGTCGGGCGTGGCCTCGGCGGAGCGCGTGTTCCAGGTCCTCGACGCCGAGGAGCAGGAGCAGGACGCCAGCGTCCCGGCGTCGGCGGCCCCGTCCCGAGGCCGGGTGGCGTTCGAGGATGTGACGTTCTCGTACTCCCCCGACAAGCCGCTCATCGAGAACCTCGACCTGTGTGTCGAGCCCGGCCAGACGGTCGCCATCGTCGGTCCGACCGGTGCCGGCAAGACGACGCTGGTGAACCTCATCATGCGGTTCTACGAGCTGAACTCGGGCCGGATCACGCTCGACGGCGTGGACATCACCGACATGACGCGACACGACCTGCGGTCGCGGATCGGCATGGTCCTGCAGGACACGTGGCTGTTCCAGGGCACCATCCGGGACAACATCGCCTACTCGCGTCCCGACGCCACGGAGGAGGAGATCCGCGAGGCGGCCCGCGCGACCTACGTGGACCGGTTCGTCCACTCGCTGCCCGACGGCTACGACACGAAGCTGGACTCCGAAGCGGGCAACATCTCCGCCGGCGAGAAGCAGCTGCTCACCATCGCACGGGCGTTCCTCGCCGCGCCGGAGCTGCTCATCCTCGACGAGGCGACTTCGTCGGTCGACACCCGGACGGAGCAGCTCGTCCAGCACGCCATGGCGGCCCTGCGAAGCGACCGGACCAGCTTCGTCATCGCCCACCGCCTCTCGACGATTCGCGACGCGGACGTCATCCTCGTCATGGAGGACGGCCGCATCGTCGAACAGGGCTCGCACGCGGAGCTACTCGCGCGCGACGGCGCATACGCACGCCTGTATGCGGCGCAGTTCAGCGGCGCGGCCCAGGACCTCGACGAGGAGGGCGCGGCTCTCGCCGGTCCGAGCGCCGGCGGCGCGATGATGGCGGGCGCGGGACGGATGGCGCCTCGGGAGTAGCCGGTTCAGGCAGCGACCGGGGGGTATGCGTGGGTATGCGACTCGTCGCATACCCCGTACTTCCGCCTTCGCCCCACTCGGGTACGCCATGATCGGGAAGCATGAGGCCGTACACCCGCCCGATCGTCGCACTGGGCCACATCCTCGTGGGGGACAGCCCGGCGAGCCGCGCTGCTGCGCTCTACGCGGCGGTCACCGCAGGCGCCTCCTTCATGCCCGGGCTCATGCCGCGCGGGCTGCGGGAGCAGGTCGCCCTGACCGGCGTCGCCGCGACGCTGCAACACACGCTGGTCATGAACGCCCAGGCCCGGCACCGGCTCGCGGCCCGGCTCATCTGTGCGTGGACCGGACACGAGACTCCTCGCGAGGTGCGCAACGTCGAGACGGCGGTGGCGGCGGGGACAACCCTCATCGGCCTGGCCGGGACTGCCGCCCTGCGGCAGCGGGGAGGGGAGTCGTTCCAGCGCCGCACCGCGCGGACCTTCGCGCTTCGGAGCCTGCGCATCGGGGTGGCCACCCTCACGGTGATCGCGGCCGAGGCGATCGACGAACGGTACGGGCGGCGGCACCCCACCCTCCGCGTCGTCACGCCCCTGGCCGGCTTCCTTATCGGCACGGGCATCGCCAGCGCTCTGATCCGGCGCTTCCACCGTCCGGACGCCGTCGTCGAGGCCCGCGCCGCCTCGTCACAGGACCCGCTCACCGGTGAATGGCTGCGACCGGACCGCAGCCACGAGGGGATCGGCGTCACGTCGGTGCCCGTCTCGACAGCCCTGGGCTTCGCCGTGTCGGTCGTGCTCAACGTCGCGGGCGACCTCGAGCTGGCCGTGTCACGGTACGTCGCGCGCCTCATCGACCGGTACATCCCGGGGAGTGGTCCTTACGCGACCCTGGCCGGGCGCTCGCTCGTCCTCGGCGGCGTCATCACCGTCGTGGGGATCGGCTGGGAGTACCTCTACCGACAGGCAGAGGCCGGCGGGTCGGCCATCGACAAGGCGTACACGAGCGCGCCCACATCGCACTACGTCAGTGGCGGCCCTAACTCCGAGGTCGACTGGCAGACCCTGGGCCGCGAAGGCGTCCGGTTCGTCGCGATGTCGTTACCGGAGGAGCAGATCGCACAAGTCACCGGGACGCCGGTGACGGACGTCAAGGCGCCGATCCGCTGCTACGCGGGGCTGGAGACCGCCGAGACCGTGCACGGGCGAGTCACCGCCGTGATGGAGGAGATGGAACGGCTCCGGGCATTCGAGCGGTCGGTCATCTGCTTCTTCTCCCCGACCGGGACCGGCTACATCAACTACGTGGCCATCGAGACGCTCGAGTACCTCACCCGCGGCGACTGCGCGACGGTCGGCCTGCAGTACTCGTTGCGGCCGTCCTACCTCTCCCTCGACCGGGTCCGCATCGCCCGGGAGCAGAACCAGGCGCTGCTCAACGCCCTCACCTGGCGGATCCGGGCCCTGCCGGAGGACAAGCGCCCCCGCCTCGTCGGCTTCGGTGAGTCGCTCGGGGCGCAGACCCTGCAGAGCTGCTTCCTCCACGAGGGCGCGGCCGGGTTCGAGCGGGCCGGTATGGAGGCGGCGCTATTCCTCGGCACGCCCGCCGGCAGCGAGTGGAAGCGCGAGTGGCGGATCCATCCTCAGGAAGAGGACCCGAAAGGCGAGGTCGTCCAGGTAGCAAGCTACGAGCAGTGGCAGGCCGCTGCGGCCGAACGAATGTCGCCAGCGCGGGTCGTCCTCCTCGAAAACCCGGAGGACCCGATCACCAAGTTCACGCCGCGCCTCGCCGTCATGCGGCCGAGCTGGATCCCCACCCAGGGCCCGAAACCGCCGGGCGTCCCGCAGTCGGCGATCTGGATGCCGTACACGACGATGCTGGTCATCCTCGTCGACATCGTCAACGCGATCGACTTCAAGCCCGGTGTCTTCGTCGCCCGGGGACACGACTACCGTGCGACGCTCCCGCGGATGGTTGCCGCGGCATACCGGTTCGACGTCGGCGATGAGGAGCTCAACCGGATCGAGCACGCGCTGCGCGACCGTGAGCGGTCCTGGGCCGAGCGGCGGATGCTCGCCGAGCAGGTGGCGCGGGCGAGTGCGGCGGTCAGCCGGCAGGTGCGCAGCCTCAGCGATATCAGCACGCCGCACCCCGAGTCCCGCGCGGACGTCCTTGACTGAGGGCCGGGTCCGGAGCCTCGAGGCGGTTTCCTAGGCTGCCAGAATGCCGCGACCTCCGGTCCGTGGGCGCCGCGAGCCCGCGGCCACGGTCGCCGGTTCCGTCACGACTCTCGAGCTGTTCTTCGACCTCGTCTTCGTCTTTACCGTCACCCAGCTCACGGCGACGCTCGGGCAGAACCACGGCTGGGGTGGGGTCGGTCGAGTCGTCCTCCTGCTCCTGCTCATGTGGTGGATGTACGGCGGGTATGCGTGGCTGACCAACGCCGCGCCGCCGGTCACCCCGGTGCGCCGGGTGTTCCTCCTGGTCGGCATGGCCGGCAACTTCACCATGGCGCTCGCCATCCCGCACGCATACACGACCGACCGAGTCGTCTTCGCGGTGGGCTACCTCGTCGTGGCCGCCGTCCACACCGGCATGTACCTCACGCAGCCCGAGCGGATCACGGCCGGCATGGTCGTCCAGCTGGCCGCCTGGAACGGGATCGCCGTCATCCTCATCCTCCTCGGCGCCCTGCTCGGCGGAACGGTCCTCGTCGTGCTGTGGATCGCGGCCCTGCTGGCCGAGACGATGCTGCCTCGGCTCGCCGCCCGAACTCCGTTGTCGCGGCTGGATTCCGGGCCGGCGTTCACCCTCCGCCCGGGGCACTTCGTGGAACGCCACGGCCTCATGCTGCTCATCGTGCTGGGCGAGTCGGTCCTCGCCATCGGCGTCGGTGTGAGCAGCGGCGAGGCCGCCATCGGGGTGAGTCAGGTCGTCTTCGCTGTGATCAGCCTGGGCCTCGCCGTACTGCTCTACGCCGCGTACTTCGGCACCCACGAGGACGAGGTGGCCGAGCACGCGCTCGAGCACGTTCCGCCGGAGCGTCAGCAGGCCGTAGCGCTCCGCTCGTTCGGCTACGCGTTCGTCGTGATCCTGCTCGGGGTGGTCCTCGCCGCGGCGGGACTCCACCACGCGCTCGAGCACCCCACCGCCCCCCTCGACCTGGGCTATGCGGCGTTGCTGGCCGGCGGGGTCGGGACCACGTGGGTGGGGTTCGGGGCGTTCCGCTG
>JBKPKI010000042.1:0-7700 GCA_046731055.1 Actinomycetota bacterium
CGACGGACAGCCTCGGCGCCGGCGCCTTCGCCCTGGCGTGCGCTCAGGCCGGCGTGCCGATGCAGCGGTACGTCGTCCGCAGCGACCTGCGCTCCGGCAGCACGGTCGGCCCGATGACCGCGGCCCTCACCGGCGCGACGACGGTCGACGTCGGTGCCCCGGTCCTCTCGATGCACAGCTCGCGCGAGCTGTGCGCGGCAGTGGAACCGGCGAGGTATGCGGCGGCGCTCGCCGCGTTCCTCGCCCCGGACGGTGCCGCATGACTCCCGCCGACGCATACGAGCTGCGGGTCCTGGGGTACGTCCGAAGCCCCTTGGCCGAGATGGCGGACGCCCCGAAGCAGGGCGACGAGGGTGCTCCCGACGCGGTGCTGGAGTTGGAGCCGTCGGTCGGACCGGCCCTGACCGGTCTCCGACCCGGCGACGAGGTGGTTGTGGTCACCTGGCTCCACCTCGGCAACCGAGACACCCTCACCGTCCACCCCAGGGGCGACATCAGTCGCCCTCTCGCGGGCGTTTTCGCGACGCGCTCACCGGACCGGCCCAACCCGATCGGCCTGCACCGCTGCCAGGTGCTCGCGGTGGACGGGACGAGGCTGACGGTCCGCGGTTTGGAGGCCGTCGACGGCACCCCGGTCGTCGACCTCAAGATCGCGTTGGGAGACGTCGCGGACCGCTGACCCTGATTTGAATCGACTGCGCCCGCTCTGGCACACTAGGGAAGTTGCTTGACGCGCGGTGCGTGCCCTCGAGGTGAGTACCGCCGCCCTTGCCGGACACCACGTGTGGCCCAACGGAAGCGCGAGCACCCGGAGCACCGGGAACTTCGGAACGAGAACCCGACGTCGGGCACGAGAGTGCCAAGCCGTCGAACCGCGGAGCGGGCGCGACACACCCGAGCGCGGGGGCCGGGACATTCGCGGCCGACACCACAGACCAGCACGACCACGGCAGTTGTCCGGCGAGAGAGAGACCAGACCAGATGGCGGGACAGAAGATCCGCATCCGACTGAAGTCGTATGACCACGAGGTCATCGACAGCTCGGCGCGCAAGATCGTCGACACGGTGACCCGTGCCGGTGCGACGGTGGTCGGCCCGGTGCCGCTGCCCACCGAGAAGAACGTCTTCGTCGTCATCCGCTCGCCGCACAAGTACAAGGACTCTCGCGAGCACTTCGAGATGCGGACGCACAAGCGGCTCATCGACATCATCGACCCGACCCCCAAGGCGGTCGACTCGCTCATGCGTCTCGACCTGCCCGCCGACGTCAACATTGAAATCAAGCTCTGAGGGACTTGATATGACGCACACCACTGTGAGGACCGTCAAGGGCGTCCTCGGCGAGAAGCTCGGCATGACCCAGGTCTGGGACGCCGACAACCGCTTGGTGCCCGTGACCGTCATCAAGGCGGGGCCTTGCGTCGTGACGCAGGTCCGCGACGCCGAGACCGACGGCTACGGCGCGGTCCAGCTCGCCTACGGCGAGATCGACCCGCGCAAGGTGAACAAGCCGAGAAAGGGCCATTTCGAGAAGGCCGGCGTCACCCCTCGCCGCCACCTCGTGGAGCTGCGCACGGCGGACGCCGCGGACTACGCGCTCGGCCAGGAGGTCACGGTCGAGGCGTTCGAGGCCGGCCAGCTGGTCGACGCCAGCGGCACGACCAAGGGCAAGGGCTTCGCCGGTGTCATGAAGCGGCACGGCTTCGCCGGTGTCTCGTCGTCCCACGGCGCGCACCGCAACCACCGCAAACCCGGTTCCATCGGCGGCTGCTCAACGCCGGGCCGGGTGTTCAAGGGGATGCGGATGGCCGGCCGGATGGGCGGCGTGCGCCAGACCACCCAGAACCTCACCGTCCACGCCGTCGACGCCGACAAGGGCCTACTGCTCGTCAAGGGCGCCGTTCCCGGCCCGCGCGGCGGGATCGTCCTCGTCCGGACCGCCGCCAAGGCCAACCCGGCTGGAAAGGAGGCCTGACATGCCACCGACTGCCAAGGCGGTCAATGTTGAACTTCCCGCTGACATCTTTGACGTTCAGACCAACGTTCCGCTGATCCACCAGGTCGTGGTCGCCCAGCTCGCCGCCGCCCGCCAGGGCACACACTCGACCAAGACCCGCGGGGAGGTCCGCGGCGGTGGCGCCAAGCCGTACCGCCAGAAGGGCACCGGCCGGGCTCGTCAAGGCTCGAACCGGGCGCCGCAGTTCACTGGTGGTGGCATCGTCCACGGCCCCACGCCGCGCGACTACGCACAGCGGACCCCGAAGAAGATGAAGGCCGCCGCCCTGCGCGGCGCGCTCTCGGACCGGGCCCGTCACGACCGCGTCCACGTGGTCGAGTCGCTCGTGTCCGGTGAAGTCCCCTCGGCCAAGTCGGCGTCGGCTGGCCTGGCCGAGCTGACCACACGCCCGAATCTGCTCGTCGTGCTCGAGCGTGGCGACGAGATCACGTGGAAGAGCGTGCGGAACCTCGAGGACGTCCACGTCCTGGCGGTCGACCAGCTCAACACGTACGACGTGCTCTGCGCCGACGACGTCGTCTTCACCCAGGGCGCGTTCGACGCGTTCGTCGCGACGGTGTCCAAGGGCGAGTCGACGAGGAACACCGAGGGAGCCGACACATGAGCAGCCACGGCAAGGACCCGCGCGACATCCTCCTGGCCCCGGTCGTCTCGGAGAAGTCCTACGGCCTGCTCGACGAGGGCAAGTACACGTTCCTCGTGGACCCCCGCTCGAACAAGACGGAGATCAAGATCGCCATCGAGCAGGTCTTCGGCGTGAAGGTCGACTCGGTCCACACCATGAACCGCCAGGGCAAGTCGCGGCGGACCCGCTTCGGCATCGGCAAGCGCAAGGACACCAAGCGCGCCATCGTCACGCTGCGCGAGGGCTCCATCGACATCTTCGGCGCGGGCGCCTGAGGAGAACGACACACATGGCTATTCGCAAGTACAAGCCGACCACCCCGGGCCGTCGTGGCTCGTCGGTCGCCGACTTCGTCGAGGTCACCAGGACCACGCCGGAGAAGTCGCTGGTCCGCCCGCTCGGCAAGAGCGGCGGTCGCAACAACGCGGGCCGGATCACGACCCGCCATATCGGCGGCGGCCACAAGCGCGCATACCGGGTCATCGACTTCCGTCGCCACGACAAGGACGGCGTGCCGGCCAAGGTCGCGCATATCGAATACGACCCCAACCGCACCGCCCGGATCGCGCTGCTGCACTACGCCGACGGCGAGAAGCGCTACATCCTCGCGCCGAACCGGCTGAAGCAGGGCGACCTCGTCGAGAACGGCCCGTCCGCCGACATCAAGCCCGGCAACAGCCTGCCGCTGCGCAACATCCCGACCGGAACGGTCATCCACGCCATCGAGCTCAAGCCCGGCGGCGGCGCGAAGATCGCCCGCTCCGCGGGGTCCCGCGTCCAGCTCGTGGCCAAGGACGGACCCTACGCCCAGCTGCGGATGCCGTCCGGCGAGATCCGCAACGTCGACCTGCGCTGCCGCGCCACCGTGGGCGAGGTCGGCAACGCCGAGCAGAGCAACATCAACTGGGGCAAGGCCGGCCGGATGCGGTGGAAGGGCAAGCGCCCGACCGTCCGCGGTGTCGCGATGAACCCCGTCGACCACCCGCACGGCGGTGGCGAGGGCAAGACTTCCGGTGGTCGCCACCCGGTCAGCCCCTGGGGGCAGGCCGAAGGCCGTACCCGCCGTCCGCACAAGCCGAGCGACAAGCTCATCGTCCGTCGCCGTCGTTCCGGCAAGAAGCGCTGAGGAGTCTGACCACCCATGCCTCGTAGCCTCAAGAAGGGCCCCTTCATCGACGACCACCTCCAGAAGAAGGTGGACGCCCAGAACGAAGCGGGCACCAAGAACGTGATCAAGACCTGGTCGCGTCGGTCCGTCGTCAGCCCCGACATGCTCGGACACACCCTCGCCGTCCATGACGGCCGCAAGCACGTCCCGGTGTTCGTCACCGAGTCGATGGTCGGCCACAAGCTCGGCGAGTTCGCCCCGACGCGGACCTTCAAGGGCCACGTCAAGGACGACAAGAAGGGACGTCGTCGCTGATGCCCGCCGTTACCGACGAGAACGTCACGCTGTCCCGGGCGTCGGCGCGTCACGCCCGGGTGACTCCGCAGAAGGCCCGGCGCGTCGTCGACCTCATTCGTGGTAAGGCCGCCGCCGACGCCGTCGCCGTGCTCCGGTTCGCGCCGCAGTCGGCGTCCGACCCGGTCCGCAAGGTGCTCGAGAGTGCCATCGCCAACGCTCGCGTCACGGCCGACCGCAATTCGGAGGCGTTCGACGAGCGCACGCTGGTCATCCAGCACGCATACGTCGACGAGGGCCCGACGATGAAGCGGTTCCGGCCGCGCGCCCAGGGCCGCGCCGCGCGGATCAACAAGCGCACCAGCCACATCACCGTCGTCGTCGCGCCCACCGGCAAGGCGCCGGAGCCGCAGCCGCGCCGCGGTGTCCGCGGCACCAAGAAGGCGGCCGCCAAGACGACCGCGAAGAAGTCCACTGCACGTCAGGGAGGGACCCGCTGATGGGTCAGAAGGTCAACCCGCACGGGTTCCGCCTCGGCATCACGACCGAGCACGTGAGCCGTTGGTTCGCGGACTCCACCAAGGAGGGCCAGCGCTACCGCGACTTCGTCAAGGAGGACGTCGCGATCCGCAAGCTCATGGAGACCGGCATGGAGCGGGCCGGCATCTCCCGGGTGGAGATCGAGCGCACCCGTGACCGCGTCCGCGTCGACATCCACACCGCCCGGCCGGGCATCGTCATCGGCCGCCGCGGCGCCGAGGCGGACCGCATCCGCGGCGAGCTGGAGAAGCTCACCGGCAAGCAGGTCCAGCTGAACATCCTCGAGGTCAAGAACCCCGAGGTCGACGCGCAGCTGGTCGCCCAGGGCATCGCCGAGCAGCTGGCCGCCCGAGTGTCGTTCCGCCGCGCCATGCGCAAGGGCATGCAGTCCGCGCAGCGCGCCGGCGCGAAGGGCA
The DNA here is from genome assembly GCA_046731055.1 of Actinomycetota bacterium. GTDB lineage: Bacteria > Actinomycetota > Actinomycetes > Actinomycetales > Dermatophilaceae > Lapillicoccus. Next base: position 5,001 of record JBKPKI010000042.1, read on the forward strand.
TCAGGGTTCAGTGCTCCGGCCGTCTGCAGGGCGCCGAGATGTCGCGCTCCGAGTTCTACCGCGAGGGTCGCGTCCCGCTGCACACGCTGCGGGCCAACATCGACTACGGCTTCTACGAGGCCCGCACGACGTTCGGCCGGATCGGCGTCAAGGTGTGGATCTACAAGGGCGACGTCACCGCCCGTGAGCTCGCGCAGCAGCAGGCGGCCGCGCCGCGTGCGCCGCGTGGCCCGCGTCGCGACGGCGCCGACCGCATGGACCGTCCGACCCGCGCTCGCCGTTCCGACCGCGACGCCGCGCCTGAGGCCGGGTCCGGCTCGGCGCCGGTCACCGAGACCACCGAGGCTCCCGCTCAGGCCCCCGAGGCCGCCGCGGCCGCCCAGAATGAGCAGGCCTGACCATGTTGATTCCTCGTCGAGTCAAGCACCGCAAGCAGCACCACCCGGGTCGCTCGGGCGCTGCCACGGGCGGTACCCGGATCGCCTTCGGTGACTACGGGATCCAGGCGCTGGAGCCCGCATACGTCACCAACCGGCAGATCGAGTCCGCGCGTATCGCGATGACCCGCTACATCAAGCGTGGTGGAAAGGTCTGGATCAACATCTACCCGGACCGCCCGCTCACCAAGAAGCCCGCCGAGACCCGGATGGGTTCCGGTAAGGGTTCGCCGGAGTGGTGGATCGCCAACGTCAAGCCCGGCCGCGTCATGTTCGAGCTGTCCGGCGTGTCCGAGCCCGTCGCCCGCGAGGCGATGCGCCTGGCCATGCACAAGCTGCCCATGAAGTGCCGCTTCGTCCGTCGTGAGGGTGGTGACATCTGATGTCCGTCGGAACCAAGGACCTGGCCTCCGAGAACCTGCGCGGCTTCGACGACGACCGTCTCGTCGACGAGCTGAAGAAGGCCAAGGAGGAGCTGTTCAACCTCCGTTTCCAGTCGGCCACCGGCCAGCTGGACAACCACGGCCGGCTGCGCGCCGTCCGCAAGGACATCGCCCGGATCTACACCGAGATGCGCGAGCGGGAGCTCGGCATCGGGCTGCCGCCGGCCAAGCAGGCCGCGGCTGCGCAGGCCGCCGAGGTCAAGGACGCCAAGGCCGACAAGAAGGCCAAGAAGGATGACAAGGCTGACAAGGCTGACAAGGCCGACAAGGCCGACAAGAAGTCGAAGAAGAAGACCGAGGACGAGTCATGAGCGAGCAGGAGACGCCCCAGGAGGGCGCCGTCCAGGAGCGGAGCCACCGCAAGACGCGGCAGGGCTACGTCGTCAGCGACAAGATGGACAAGACCGTCGTCGTCGAGGTCGAGGACCGCGTGAAGCACGCGCTCTACGGCAAGGTCCTGCGGCGCAGCAGCAAGATCAACGCCCACGACGAGGGCAACGCCGCCGGTGTCGGCGACCGCGTGCTCATCATGGAGACGCGGCCGCTGTCGGCCACGAAGCGCTGGCGCGTCGTGGAGATTCTGGAGAAGGCGAAGTGATCCAGCAGGAGTCGCGGCTCCGGGTCGCCGACAACACGGGTGCGAAGGAGATCCTCTGCATCCGGGTGCTCGGCGGGTCCGGTCGCCGGTACGCCGGGATCGGCGACACCATCGTCGCCACCGTCAAGGACGCGATCCCCGGCGGCAACGTCAAGAAGGGCGACGTCGTCAAGGCCGTCATCGTGCGCACCGTCAAGGAGCGCCGGCGGCCCGACGGGTCGTACATCAAGTTCGACGAGAACGCCGCCGTCATCCTCAAGGCCGACGGGGACCCCCGGGGTACCCGCATCTTCGGCCCCGTGGGCCGCGAGCTGCGCGAGAAGCGGTTCATGAAGATCATCTCGCTCGCACCGGAGGTGCTCTGACTCATGGCAACCCACTCCATGCGGATCAAGAAGGGTGACCTCGTCCAGGTCATCTCCGGACGCAGCCAGAAGAACGGCGGCGACCGGGGCAAGCAGGGCAAGGTCATCGCGGTATACCCCGACACGCAGCGCGTGCTCGTCGAGGGCATCAACCGGGTCACCAAGCACGAGAAGGCCGGCGCGACCGCTCGCGGCACCCGGACCGGCGGCCTGGTGCACACCGAGGCCCCGATCCACGTGAGCAACGTCGCGGTCGTGGACCCCGACACGAAGAAGCCGACGCGGATCAAGACCCGCGTCGAGACCGTGGAGCGCGACGGTCGGCAGAAGGCCAACCGCGTTCGCGTCGCCGTGCGCTCCGGTAAGGACCTGTGATGTCTGCTACCGCCACCGAGCCAAGCACCGAGACCCGGACCGCTCCGCGCCTCAAGCAGCGCTACCGCGACGAGATCAAGCCGGCCCTGCGCGACCAGTTCTCCTACGAGAACGTCATGCAGGTCCCGGGCGTCGTCAAGGTCGTCGTCAACATGGGAGTCGGCGACGCCGCCAAGGACAGCAAGCTCATCGAGGGCGCCGTGCGCGACCTCACCGCGATCACCGGACAGAAGCCGGTGGTGACCAAGGCCCGCAAGTCCATCGCCCAGTTCAAGCTGCGCGAGGGCATGCCGATCGGCGCCCACGCCACGCTGCGCGGCGACCGGATGTGGGAGTTCCTCGACCGCCTCGTCACCATCGCGCTCCCGCGCATCCGTGACTTCCGCGGCCTGTCGCCCAAGCAGTTCGACGGCCAGGGCAACTACACGTTCGGCCTCACCGAGCAGTCGATGTTCCACGAGATCGACCAGGACCGCATCGAC
>JBKPKI010000043.1:0-7881 GCA_046731055.1 Actinomycetota bacterium
AGCTCGGGACGAAGCGGTACGAAGGAGAGGTCCTTGCCCGCGTTCCAGCGGCTGCCCCAGGCCCGTCGCTGAGCCGGCGTCGCCTCGAGGTACTGCTCGTGGGCCGCCCAGTTCCACGGATGGCCCGCGAACGTGGTCACGTACGGCTGCAGCTCGGCGAGCAGCTGACGACGCCGAGCCAGAGGGAAGGCGCCGATCACGCCGATGGAGGCGAGCGCGCCGTCGTCGCCGTAGACCCCGAGCATGAGCGACCCCACGGCGTCACGGGAGGTGGTGTGCAGCCGGTAGCCCGCGACGACACAGTCGGCGGTGCGGACATGCTTGACCTTGGTCATGACCCGCTTGTCCTGCTGGTAGGTCAGGTCTCGTGACTTGGCGATGAGGCCGTCCAGCCCGGCGCCTTCAAGGTCCTGGAACCAGCGACCGGCGACGACCTCGTCGTCGGTGATCGGGGTGAGGCGGATCGGTGGTGAGGCGGCGGCGAGAGCGTCCTCGAGGCGACGGCGGCGTTCCGAGAACGGTCGGCCGGTGAGGTCCTCGTCGTCGACGGCGAGGAGGTCGAAGGCGACGAAGCTGGCCGGAGTCTGCTCCGACAGCAGCTGGACCCGGCTGGCGGCGGGATGCAGCCGCAGCTGCAGCGCCTCGAAGTCGAGCGAGCCCCGCCGCGGGTCGACGAGGACGATCTCGCCGTCGACCACGCAGCGCGCCGGAAGGTTCGTGCGGACCGCCTCGACGATCTCGGGAAAGTAGCGAGTCATCGGTCGCTCGTTGCGACTACCGATCTCCACCTCGTGGCCGTCCCGGAACACCACCGACCGGAACCCGTCCCACTTGGGCTCGTACAGCTGGTCGGGAGGTATGCCCGTGCCCACCCTGGCCAGCATCGGCTTCACCGGCGGCATGACAGGCAGGTCCACGGCGCCATTCTGCGCGTCCCGCCGGAACCCCCCTCCTGGCCCCATCGCATACGGCCGTTGCCCTTCAGGTTCGTCGGCGCCGTCGGGCCATCCGGTCGCGCAGCCGTGGACGATGTCCGGCGGGGGAGTGGTGGTGCCGGGTCGGTCGCTCACGCCGATGAGTTTGCCTCGACGCCGCGGTCAGATCGGAGAAACAATCCGAGAGAAAGTGGAAGGGAAACCATGGGCAAGGTCCGGTCGTCGGCGACGATGTCGCTCGACGGGTACATCGCGTTCGACAACAACATGCCCGGCCCGCTCTTCGACTGGTACGAGGCGGGCGACATCGAAGTGACCACGGCGACGCCAGAGCTGACGTTTCACGTGACCCCGCAGAGCGCGGAGTACTGGCATCAGGCGATCGAGGCGTCCGGTGCGCTCGTGGTGGGCCGGACGCTCTTCGACGTCACCGACGGCTGGGGCGGGCGCCATCCCATCGACCTCCCGGTCGTCGTCGTCACCCACAACGTCCCCACCGAGTGGGTCGAACAGCACCCGGACGCACCGTTCACGTTCGTGATCGAAGGCGTGTCCGCCGCGGTCGCCAAGGCGAAGGAGATCGCCGGCGACAAGGACGTCGACGTCGCGGCCGGGACCATGGCCACTCAAGCCCTCGAGCTCGGTCTGCTCGACGAGGTCACGGTCGACATCGCTCCGGTTGTGCTCGGCCAGGGCCGGCCGTACTTCGGTCCGCTGGGGATCGACCCGGTGCTGCTCGAGGACCCCACGACGGTCGTCCAGAGCCACCGAGCGCTGCACCTGGTCTACCCCGTCCGCCGCTGACGTGCCTCGAGCGCCAGCAGGGCGCACCACACGGGGTAGCCGAGGTAGAAGCCGAGCCAGCCCACGAAGCCGGCGATGCTGTACCAGTGCAACTCCTCCCAGACGTCGACGCGTCCGAGGATGTCCGGGATCGTGAGGACGCCGAGCGTCATGAGTGCCCCGGACCCGACGCCGACGCGAGTCACGTGGCGGGACAACGCACCCGTCCCTTCGGCGGTCAGGTTGAGGGTGAGCAGCCAGGCACCGAGTGCGGCGGCGCCGGCTGCCGAGACCAGCCCGGCGAGGACCCAGCCGGTCCGGCTGGTGATGACAAGCCAGGAGCCGACCACCATCAGCGTGGCCCCAGCCAGCGCGGCGGCGACGGCAGTGGCCGGGGCGCCGAATCGGGCGGTCTGGACGGCTAACACCGCGCTGAGGACTGCGACCACGGCGTTGGCGACGTCGTTGAGCGTTCCGAACGGACCACCCACCGTGAAGTAGACGACCAGCAGGACGATCGCGGCCGGCACGGCGACGGCGATGGTGGCGGCGGTCCGATGCCAATGAGAGGCCGCCGTCTTGCGAATGATGTTGAGGGACAAGGTGGTTCGTCCTCATTCGGGATGGTTGCCGGCCGTGCCGGCGACCAGGAATGGGGTGGTCACGCCCTCGTACATGACGTGGGCCACGAGGCCTTCGACGGCGTGGGGGAGGGTGTGGCAGTGGTCGCTCCAGATCCCCGGGTTGTCGGCGACGAAGGCGACCTCGTAGGCCTCGCCGGGCTGGACGTCGAGCGAGTCCACCCACCACGGGCTGCCGGTGGCCGGCTGCCCGTCTCGACTGAGGACGAGAACGTGGTGCCCGTGCAGGTGCATGGGATGGACCTCGTCTGACTGGTTCTCGATCCGGAACGTCACGACCTCACCCGTACGCACGTCGAACATCGGGACGTCCGGGAAGAGGTGGCCGTTGATGGTCCACCAGCTGCCGGGGCGGCCGTCGATCAGCCCGAACCGCCGTCCGATCACGTAGTCGAAGACTCGGTCGGGATGGGTGGCGTCGATCCCGGTCGAGGCGGGCGAGCCGTACCTCAGGAGGTCGACGGACTCCCGGGGTTGTGCCACGTCCGGGGCGGACGACCTGGAGGTGCCGGCCGGACCGATGACGATGCTGCGACCACCGAGTCGCAGGCGGGTCGCGGTACCGTCCGAGGGGGTCCGGATCTCCACGTCGATGCGGGCGCCCGCGGCGACGGACACCGAGCGACCTTGGAGCTCAGTCGGCTCGTGAACGTCGTGTCCGTCGGTCGCCACCACCCGGTACAGACCCGACGACCACACGGTGGCCGTGCCCTGGTCGGTGTTGATCACCCGAACGCGGACCGTCGACCCCGGCGCCGCCTCGACGACATCGTCCTCCGCCCGCCCGTTCAAGGTTCGCTGACCGGCATACAGGTGGAGCACGGCAAGCCGGTCGATCACCTCCGCCGAGGGGGTGACGGGGTCGACGACCAGCGCGCCGAACAGCCCGAGTTCGACCTGCTCGTGCGACATCTGGTGAGAGTGGTACCAGTACGTCCCGGCGTCTGCCGCGACGAACCGGGACACGTGGCGGCCGCCGACCGGCACAGCGTCCTGGGTGATCCCGGCGACGCCGTCCTCGGCGTTCGGCACGTCGACGCCGTGCCAGTGCAGGGCGGCACCGTCGGGGACCGACACGTTGACCAGGGTGACCTCCACGAGCTGACCCTGCCGCGCCCGAATGAGCGGGCCGGGTGAGGAGCCGCCGATGGTGTACCCGTCGACCGCCTGACCGCCCGGGATCGCGAACCGCTCGCGCCGGGCCTCCAGGGTGACGCGGACGTCTGCCGGACGGGCCGGGTCCGCAACGAGGTCGGTGACGCTCACCGAACCGGCCGAGGTCAGGGTGTGCTGATGCCCGGCCGGTGCCGCGGAGCGGCCGTCGACGAGGTGGCCCATGCTCATCACCGAGTAGGTGCCGAGCCGGTTGCCCCACCACGCGACCCCGAGGACGCCTAGGGCGAGGACCAGTGCCGCCAGAGCGGCGACTCGGCGGGCGAGCGCGCCCCGGGGGGACCGCTCAGGCCGAGGCATCCGCGGTCGCCGGCTCGGGCGCAGGCCGCCGTGCCGCGGACCGAGTCCGGCGCGCGCAGACGACGGCGACCGCGAGGACAGCAAGCGCGTTGGCACCGTGGATGGCACCGATGTACGGCATGTCCTTGATCGAGTAGCCGAGCGAGCCCTGGACGACAATGAGGACGAACAGCCCGGCCGCCCACCAGGACGCGCCGCGGACCTTCGTGAACCACGACACCAGGACCAAGAGCAGCGCGGCGATGGGGAGGATGAGGCCGCCGACGATCCCGTGAATTGGGAACCCGATCTCTCCGGTGAAGTTGCTCGCGGTCCGGCTCTCCGTAAGCGCTTTGTCGACGACACCGCCGGTGTCGACGAAGTGCATCATCCCGCCGAACCCGAGTGCGATGGCCCCCGCCTGGACGATCACGAGCCCGGCAACCAGCCAGGCGATTCCGCTGTAGACCTTGCGCATCCCAAGTCCCCTCTCCCGCGCAGCCCCTTCTTCGGCGGCCACTTAACGACCAGAGTGGCGAGTCGACACGCAGATACGGATCGAGGAGGTCCACGGAATGCATGGTGGGTAACCGCGGGTCAGGGAGTAGGGCTGACCCGCTGTGCGCGGTGGGGTTCTCGCTGGATCATGGAACGGTGACCCGAGGACGGGCATGGCTCTGGCTGGTGGGCGCGGTAGGCGTCGCTGCGCTCGTCTACGCCGTGACCGTGCAGATCGTCCGACCCGCGACGACCGCGCCGGCCGAGGGACTGGTGTGGCCGCTGCTAGGGGTCACTCCTCTCCTCGGTATCGGGCTGTTCTTCGCGGCCTTCTCGGACGGCAACGAAGGCGCTTATCTCGTGCTCGCCGGAAGCGCGATGGCCGTGAGCTCGGCCTATGAGGCGACCATCGACGTCTTCCCGGAGCTCGTCTACGGCCCGAGGTTCGCCCTCCTGAACACCATCGGCCTTGCTGCGGACGCGGTCGCCTCCGTTGCCTGGACGAGCGCCATAGCGACGTTTCCGGACGGGAATGTCGAGTCGGCGTGGCAGCGACGGCTTCTTGGCGTGAGCTGGCTGTCACTGCTTGCCGTACCCCTGCTGCTCTTCGGGTCGTCGACCGTCTACACCTCCGGCTGGGGGGACTTTCCCAACGGGCTGCCCAACCCGTACTACGTCGAAGGGCTGACGTGGGCCGTGCCCTGGGCTTCGGGCTTGACCCTGCTGCCTTTCCTCGGCCTCCTCGTCTTCGTCCAACGGGCGCTGTTCGCCGACCCTGAGACAAGACATCGGTTGCGGTTCCTCGGCTTCACGTTGATGAGCGCCGTGGTCGGTTTCGGGCTCTGGGCAGCTGCCGTCGTCCTGCGCGTGCCGGAGAGCACCGAGCTGTCCCTGGTCATCAGCGTGACGGTTTACATCTCCTTGATCGCCATCCCCGTGGCCTTCGTCCACGGCGTGTTCCACTACGGCGCCTTCGGGGTGCGGACGTCGGGTCGTGCCACCACCGCGCTTCGGTCGTTGTCGCTGCTCATCGGGCTCCTGTATGCGTGCGCCGTCGCCGCGCCGGCGATCGTCCTCGCCCACGAGCTTCTGGTGGGTCAGGCCGTGGTCATCACCGTCGCCATGGCGCTGGCCCTCCAGCCCCTGCGCTCGCGGGCCGAGGCCGTCGTCCGGCGGCACGTGTTCGGCGACCGAGACCGCGAGCTCTCGCTGCTTGTCCAGATGGGTGCGCAGCTGGAGCAGACCGCCGGCCTGGACGAGGTGCTCGACGAGCTGGCCGCCGCCATCCGGGACGGGTTGCGGGCCTCCTGGACGCGCATACGCCTGCTCGACGAAGCGGGGGAGTGGTCGCAGCCACTGCAGGGCCGCGCTGGTGCGGTGACCGGGCCGCCGGCGGAGACCCGGGAACTGGTGCGCGGTGGACGCCGCGTCGGGCGGATCGAGGTGGGGCCGAAGCGCAACGGCACCTACGCCTCGCACGAGCTGGACCTCCTCACCACGGTCGCAGGCCAGGCGGCATCGGCCGTGGCGAACGTCGCGCTGGCCGCCCAGCTGGAGCAGCGGCTCGGCGAACTGTCCGCGTCCCGGGCGCGGCTGGTCGTCGCCCAGGACGACGAGCGCCGTCGGATCGAACGAGACCTCCACGACGGCATCCAGCAGAACGTGGTCGCGCTCATCGCCGGTCTCCGCCTCGCCCGGAACCGGTTGCGGCGCGGGCAGCTCGGCGACCAGGAGCTGGTAGGGCTGCAAGACCAAGCGCGCGAAACGCTGGCCGACCTCCGTGAGATCGCCCACGGCATCCACCCGCCGGTGCTCGGCGACAGTGGGCTCATCGCCGCGGTCGAGTCGCGCGCCGCGCGGTATCCCATCCCGCTCGAGGTCGTCGCCGATCCGGTGCTCCGGCGGACCCGATTCTCCCCGGACCTCGAGGCGACCGCCTACTACGTCGTATCCGAGTCCCTGGCCAACGTGGCCAAGCACGCGCGCGCGACGAGCGCGCGCGTCACCCTCGACCAGCGGGCGGCGGGGCTGCGTCTCGTCGTCGCCGACGACGGGCGTGGGTTCGACCCGACGACCGTCCCGGGCCGTGGTGGGCTGTCGAACATCGGCGACCGCGTCTCGGCGGCCGGTGGCCGGCTGACCGTCGCCAGCACCGCGCAGGGAACCAGGGTCACGATCGACCTGCCGCTCGCCGGCGAGCCGCGCAACGCGGACCGGCCGGACCAGGCCACGGTGGTAGGAGCCGGGTATGGCTGAGCCGATCCGCGCCGTCATCGCCGAGGACAACTACCTCGTGCGGGAAGGGCTGCGCCGGCTCCTCGAGGACTCCGGCGAGGTCGACGTCCTGGCCTGCGTCGGGTCGGCGACTGAGCTCCTCGACGCGGTCGGACGCCTGGTTCCCGACGTGGTCCTCACCGACATCCGGATGCCACCGGGGCACCACATGGAGGGGATCGAGGCAGCTCACGTGATCCGTTCGACCCACCCCGGCACGGGAGTCGTCGTGCTGTCCCAGCACACCGACGACTCCTACGCCATGGCGCTCTTCGCCGACGGATCAGCCGGTCTGGGTTACCTGCTCAAGGACCGTGTCGGCGACCTCGAGGACCTCGTGCACGCTTTGCGCGAGGTCCGCGCGGGTGGGTCGGTCATCGACCCGACCATCGTCGACGCCCTGGTCCGGAGGCGTCGGCAGGACTCCTCCAGCCCGCTGACTGCGCTGACCACCCGGGAGCTGGACGTGCTCCGGGAGATGGCGCGGGGGAGGACCAACGCGGGGATCGAGGCGTCGCTGCACCTCTCGGGGTCCACCGTCGAGAAGCACGTGAATGCGATCTTCACCAAGCTCGGGCTCTCCGAACAGCCTGTGCACCGGCGGGTCGCGGCCGTCCTGACCTTTCTGGAGTCCGGAGCGCGCACGCCCAGGTGAGTCGGCCCGGCGTCACCGTTCGACGACGGTCCTGCGGGCCAGCGCGCGATCGCCCGGCGCCGCGTTCAGGCCCAGAACCGGTCGCTCTCGTCCGGCTTCGCGTCGGCCATCCGCCACTCGGTGACCTTGCCGTCGCGCACGCGGAGAACGTGCGCCGCGAAGTTGTGGAGGCGACGGCCGGCGCGTTCGGCTCTGACCTCGACCATGAGCAGGACGAGGTCGTCCTCGAGCGAAACCGGAGCCTGGGTCGGAGTGACCCGGTAGCTCACCGCGGGCAGGTGCATGGCCGCGACGCGGTCGAGGTATGCGTCGGCGCCGGTCAGCGGCTGTGCCTCGCCCGCCGCGTCGGTGACCCAGGCGACCAGCTCCGGATCCATCAGCGCCCGCATCCGGTCGAGATCCCCGTCGTTGAACGCCTCCAGCAGCCTCCTCGCAACGTCAGTGGGATCCACAGGTGTGACCGTACGTCGGGCGGTGGCGTGCCGGGTCGGTTGTCGGAGGTCCCGCCTACGTTGGGAAGCATGTCGACCTTCATCGACCGACCGCATTCGGCCCTCTTGGTCATCGACGTCCAGAACGGCGTCGTGGCCCGCTCCATCAACCGCGACGCGGTCGTGGCGACGATCAGCGGGCTCGTCGACCG
>JBKPKI010000044.1:0-3009 GCA_046731055.1 Actinomycetota bacterium
CGACGAAGGCCGCCGCGTCGGCGACCCCGAGGTTCAGGTCTACGCAACCGACGCGCTTGCCCGCCTGGCCAGCCAGCGGGGTGAGCTCACGCACGCGCGAGACCTGTTGCGAGCCGCCGACACCATCGCCGACGCCGCCGCGCATATCGTCGACAGCAGCGACCGCGTCGATGCCGACCAGATCCGAACGCCCTTGGGGCGCTGAGCCCTGCCCAGTGGCGCGGGTTCCGGCGGGTGATGGCGCTGGACGGTTCGCGGGAGGAGGCTCGCGGGATGGCCGGCATCCGAGCAGCTCCGCGACCTGGTCAACGGCTTTCGGATCTCCCAGGCGCTTCACGTCGCGGCCGTGCTGGGCGTCTCGGACCTGCTGGCCGACGGCCCGCTCGACCTCGACTCCCTGGCCCGCGCGGTCGGCGCCGGCACGGAGTCCTTCGCCGACTGCTCCGTGCTCGAAACCGGCTTGCCGACCGCTGAAGCGGTGATCCGGCGTCGGCGCAGCCGCCACGGTCGCTGGCCCGATGCTGGGACCCGGCTTGCCCCGGTGGGCTCGACCTGTGTGACTTGGGTGCCGCCACTGTTGCTTAGCCGCCCTCCTTAAGTCGGGCGGGCTGGCCGTCTCCGTTTGGCGGCCGGGAGCGAGCGGGTGAGGGCGTCGAGGATGAGGTTCAGCCCGATCTCGAACTCGTGGCCGAAGTCGTAGCCGGGCTGAAGGATGAAGTCGGTGGCCATTTCCTTCAGGTGCGGGTACTCGCCGTCGTTGAAGTCGCCGATCATCGGTTCGGCGACCTTGGTGACGGTCGCTGGGCCGTCGAACGGCAGCGTCGCCTCCTGGAGCGCGAACCCGTACACGTAGCTGTCGATCAGGGCGTAGGCGTGGGCGGTGGCCTCCACCGAGAAACCTGCAGCACGCAGCGTGCCGATCATCGTGTCGTGGTGCCGAAGCGTCGCTGGGCCAGGCGTCTTCCGCGACTCCAGGAGTCCCAGCGCCCATGGATGACGCCGAAGTGCCCCCCGGGCCGACGCGGCCCCCTGACGGATCTCGTTCTGCCAGTCCCCGTCCCGGGGCGGCAGGTCGATCTCGGCGAAGACGACGTCCACGATGCCGTCCAGGATCTCGCTCTTGTTGGCCACGTAGTGGTACACCGCCATCGGCTTGACACCCAGCTCCTTGGCCAGCGAGCGGATCGTCAACCCGGCGATGCCTCCGGCGTCGGCCACCGCGACGGCACCAAGCAGCACCCGCTCCCGGCTGAGCGGAACGCGTTCCGCACGAACCGCTTCGGCTGCCTGCAACATTGTCGCTCCCTCTGATCGGTTCCGCCCGTACTTTGTATGCTAGCGTCCTTACTTAGTACGGGACAGTCTAAGCCCCCAGGCCCGGACCCGCGGTGCAGCGCGGTGAGGGCTTCCATACCTCATGTTCACACCTCTCCACGAACGGAAGCACGCCGATGACCTCCTCAGCGTTGATCCCGGACCGAGTACCGGTCGCCTACCCGGTTCGGTTGGACGCCGAGTTCGATCCGCAGCTCTCCCGGTGGCTGTGGCTGGTGAAATGGCTGCTGGCCATTCCGCACTACATCGTCTTGGCGTTTCTCTGGGTCGCCTTCGTGGCGACGACCGTGATCGCCTGGTTCGCCATCCTGTTCACCGGCCGGTACCCCCGATCGCTGTTCGACTTCAACGTCGGCGTGCTGCGGTGGAGCTGGCGGGTCGGGTTCTACGCCTCCGGCGCCCTCGGCACCGACCGCTACCCCCCCTTCACGCTGGCCCGGACCCACTACCCCGCCGACGTGGACGTCGCGTACCCCGAACATCTTTCCCGCGGGCTGGTGCTGGTCAAGTCGTGGCTCCTGGCCATCCCGCAGCTGATCATCGTCGGCCTGGTCACCACGGACATTCCCCTGTGGTTCAGCAGGAGGGACGACTTGACAGCCGGGTCCGGGGCCACCGCCGGGATTTCACTGCTCGGGATCCTGGTCCTCATTGCTGGCGCCGCCCTGCTGTTCACCGGTCGTTACCCCCGCGCACTCTTCGACGTCATCATCGGCGTCAACCGCTGGGTCTACCGGGTCCTGTCCTACGTCGCCCTGATGCGCGACGAGTACCCGCCGTTCCGGTTGGACCAAGGCCCGCGCGAGCCCGGAGACAGCACAACCGACGACACACCCTCCCCAGCGGAGCCGGTCAGCACCCCGGCCTGAGACCGCTAGCACCGACGACAACACGCCGACTCCGGAAGGAGCAGCATGAGGCAGACCGCGGGCACGATGACCGGCCGGACGGTACTGGTCACCGGGGGCACCGGCGGGATCGGCAAGGCGACCGCGGTGGGGCTGGCCACGTTGGGCGCGCACGTGGCCATCACCGGCCGGGACGCCGGCCGTACCGACGCCGCGGCTGGTGAGATCCGCGCCGCCGGCGGGAAGGTTGACACTTTCGTGGCCGACCTGTCGGCCCAAACCCAGGTTCGAGCACTGGCCGACGAGATCCTGGAGCGCCTCCCACGGATCGATGTGCTCATCAACAACGTGGGCGGGTTCTGGAACACCCGGCACGTCACCGCCGACGGGCTCGAGCGCACCTTCGCCCTGAACCACCTCGCACCCTTCCTCCTCACCAACCTTCTCCTCGACCGGCTGCGGCAGAGTGCCGCCGCGCGCGTGGTCACGGTGTCCTCCAACGCGCAGAGCTTGGGACGCATCGACTTCGACGACCTCCAGGGCGAACGGTCCTACTCGGGCGCCCGGGCCTACAACCAGTCCAAGCTCGCCAACGTCCTCTTCACCTACGAGCTCGCCACGAAGCTGCAGGGCACCTCCGTCACCGCCAACGCGCTCCACCCCGGGGTCGTGCGTACCGCGTTCGGAGCCGAGGACCCCGCCACCGTCCAACGCTTCCTCATCCCGTTCGTGCGGCCCTTCATGAAGAGTCCCACCCAAGGTGCCGCCACCTCAATCCACCTCGCATCCGCCCCCGAGCTCGTGCACGTCACCGGCCGCTACTTCG
>JBKPKI010000045.1:0-7439 GCA_046731055.1 Actinomycetota bacterium
TGGTGGCGTCGCGCCGATTACCGAGCGCTGCGCAACCACACTTCGGCGCTGTGGTCCAGACATGGTGAGGCTGCAGTTCGACCGTGGATACATGCACCGTTAGGCGACTGCGGCGCGGGCCGGTGCGGACCCCTGGCGCACCCGGCGTCGGCTGAGGGCTCGACGGTTCTAGGCTGCCGGGGTGCCGAAAGTACTGACCAGCCTGCCGAAGGGTGAGCGTGTCGGGATCGCGTTCTCCGGTGGGCTCGACACCTCCGTCGCCGTCGCGTGGATGCGCGACAAGGGCGCCGTCCCCTGCACCTACACGGCGAACCTCGGGCAGTACGACGAGCCGGACATCGAGTCGGTCCCGGGCCGGGCGGCGCAGTACGGCGCCGAGATCGCGCGCCTCGTCGACTGCACCGACGCGCTCGCCGAGGAGGGCCTCGCCGCGATCGCGTGCGGTGCCTTCCACATTCGCAGCGCCGGCAAGGTCTACTTCAACACCACGCCGCTCGGCCGGGTCGTGACCGGCACGCTGCTCGTCCGGGCCATGCACGAGGACGACGTCTCGATCTGGGGCGACGGCTCGACCTACAAGGGCAACGACATCGAGCGGTTCTACCGCTACGGTCTGCTCGCCAACCCCAACCTGCGCATCTACAAGCCGTGGCTCGACGCCGACTTCGTCGGCGAGCTCGGCGGCCGGCACGAGATGTCGGAGTGGCTGCTCGCCCACGGCCTCCCCTACCGCGACTCGACCGAGAAGGCCTACAGCACCGACGCCAACATGCTCGGCGCCACCCACGAGGCCAAGAGCCTCGAACACCTCGACGTCCCCCTCGAGATCGTCGAGCCGATCATGGGAGTCAAGCACTGGGACGCCTCGGTCGAGATCGCTCCCGAGGACGTCACGGTGGAGTTCCGCCAGGGGCGGCCGGTCGCGATCGACGGCCACGAGCTGGGGACCGCCGCCGACGTGATCCGCGAGGCGAACGCCGTCGGTGGTCGCCACGGCCTGGGCATGTCCGACCAGATCGAGAACCGGATCATCGAAGCGAAGAGCCGCGGGATCTACGAGGCGCCCGGGATGGCGCTGCTCTTCGCCGCATACGAGCGCCTCGTCAACGCGATCCACAACGAGGACACCATCGCCAACTACCACCAGGAGGGACGCCGCCTCGGCCGCCTGCTCTACGAAGGGCGCTGGCTCGACCCGCAGTCGCTGATGCTTCGCGAGTCGCTGCAGCGCTGGATCGCCAGCGCGGTGACCGGCGAGGTGACCCTCCGGCTACGCCGAGGCGACGACTACACCATCGTGGACACCCGCGGCCCGAACCTCTCCTACCACCCCGAGAAGCTCTCAATGGAGCGCACCGAGGACGCCGCCTTCGGACCGGTCGACCGGATCGGCCAGTTGACCATGCGCAATCTCGACATCGCCGACACCCGCTCGAAGCTCGAGCTGTACGCGGCTCAGGGCCAGCTCGCCGGCGGGCACACGGCCACCCTCATCGGGGAGCTGGAGGCCGGCGGCGCGTCGGCCATCGCGGCCGGCTCGGATCCCGACGCCACCGATGTGGCCGAGTTCGACGAGGCGCAGGAGCGCTCGGCGCTGGACGCCGGCACGGACTGAGCAACGCGCATACCCGGCCGGCGGTTGCGACGGCCCGTGCCCGTGCGTAACTTATTGCCTATTGATTGTCTCAGCGTGGAGGAATCATGCAACCCACTCGTCGTACCGTCCTCGGTGGAGCCGCCGCCGCCCTGACCCTGGCCTCGACCTCGCCCCGGGCGTCCGCCGAGACAAGGGCGCCGATCCCCGCGTCGTGCGTCCTCGACCCGCATGCCGACAAGACCGACCTGCGCGGCATGTGGATTGCGTCGGTCGTGAACATCGACTGGCCGAGCGCGCCCGGGCTGTCACCCGCCCAACAGCAGGCCGAGCTGGTCGCCTTCTACGACCTGGCGGTCGCCAACCACTACAACGCCGTGGTCGTGCAGGTCCGGCCGACCGCCGACGCCTTCTGGCCATCGCCGCTTGAGCCGTGGTCGAAGTACCTGACCGGCACCCAGGGCGGCAACCCGGGCTACGACCCGCTGGCTTTCGCCGTCGCCGAGGCGCATCGACGCAACCTCGAGTTCCACGCCTGGTTCAACCCGTTCCGGATCACGATGAACCTCACCACCGACGTCGCCGGTCTTGCGGCGACCCACCCCGCCAGGGTGCACCCGGAGTGGACCGTCGCCTACGGCGGCCGGCTCTACTACAACCCCGGCGTCCCCGAGGCCCGCGAGTACTGCCAGGCCTCGATCATGGACGCGGTTACGAAGTACGACATCGACGCAGTCCACTTCGACGACTACTTCTACCCGTACCCGGTCGGCACCGAGGTGTTCCACGACGAGGCGCTGTACGCCCAGTACGGCGCCGGACGGTCGCTCGCGGACTGGCGGCGCGACAACATCAACGCGCTCATCACGGGGCTGGGTGGGCAGATCAAAGCGGCCAAGCCGTGGGTGAAGTTCGGTGTCTCCCCCTTCGGGGTTTGGATGAATGACAACGAGAACCCGCTCGGCTCGGCCACCAGAGCCGGCGTGCAGACCTACAAGGACCTGTATGCGGACACCCGCCGGTGGGTCCTTGAGGAGTGGATCGACTACATCTGCCCACAGGTCTACTGGGCGGAGAGCTTGGCGGTGGCGGACTACAACCTCATCGTCGACTGGTGGTCCGAGGTAGTCGACAGGCACGACGTGCATCTCTATATCGGCCAGGCGACCTACAAGATTGGGGCCTCGACGCAGTCGCCGGAGTGGAACGGGTTTCCGGGCGAGATGAGCCACCACCTGCTCTACAACTCCACGAAGCCCAACGTCTCCGGCAACATCTACTTCAGCGCCAAGGACGTTCGCGCGAACCGGTTGGACGGCATGGGCATCGTCGGGCGCGACTGGTACAGCCACCCGGCGCTGGTCCCCCCGATGCCGTGGGTGGACGCGACGCCGCCCAGGAAGGCGCCCAAGGACCTCTCCGCGGTGCTGGGCGGCGGGGGGACGACGTTGCGGTGGCGAGCCGGTGACGCGGACACCGTCTCGTACGCGATCTACCGGATCCCCGTCACCGACCAGCGGGTCAAGGCGGGAGACTGCCGGCTCGCCGACGCGACGAACCTGGTGGCGACCGTGCGGGGCACGGCTGGATACACGACGTGGACCGACACGGCCGCGGGAGGCCAGCCGTCCACGTACGTCGTCACGGGCGTCGACCGACTCTGGAACGAGTCGATTC
Organism: Actinomycetota bacterium; assembly: GCA_046731055.1. Lineage (GTDB taxonomy): Bacteria > Actinomycetota > Actinomycetes > Actinomycetales > Dermatophilaceae > Lapillicoccus. Next base: position 3,272 of record JBKPKI010000045.1, read on the forward strand.
CGCAGCAGGTCACCCCGGGCGTGACCTGACCCCGGGACCCCGCCGACCCGCGGCTTCTCCCCCGGCGAAAGGCCTACTTTGTCGCTCTCAGAGCGTGGGAACGGCCGAAGTTGGCTTTCGCCGAGCGCTGGGGGAAGCGGGCTCCGGATCCGCCTTTGTGGAGGCCGCACAAATAGGCTGTCGACATGACGGTCAGCAAGGAGACCCGGGACCGGGTGGCCCAGCAGGCCGGTGCGCTGTCGACCGCAGCCGTACGCCGCCTCGAGGCCGACTTGGACTGGTACCGCGCGCTCTCCGCCGCGGACCGGTCGTGGATCGGTCTCGTGGCTCAGGCCGGCGTGACGGCCTTCGTCGCCTGGCTCAAGGACACCGGCGGCCGCGGTCGAGGGCCGGACCAGCAGGTCACCGCGGAGATCTTCGGCTCCGCCCCGCGCGAGCTCACGTGGTCGGTCAGCCTCGGCCAGACCCTCGACATCGTCAGGTCCGTCGTGGACGTCGTCGAGGAGGAGGTCCTCCTGCTCGCGGCGCCGGGCGACGAGGCCGCACTTCGCGAGGCGGTGCTGCGCTACTCGCGCGAGGTCGCCTTCTCCGCCGCCCAGGTGTATGCGGAGGCCGCCGAGGCCAGGGGCGCCTGGGACGCTCGGCTGGAAGCGCTCGTCGTGGACGCGGTGGTCCGCGCCGAGGCGGACGACTCGATGCAGTCGCGGGCCACCGCGCTGGGCTGGGGATCGGTCGCCTCGGTGACCGTCGTGGCCGGCTCGACGCCGCCTGGCTCCACCGCGGCGGCGGTCGACGCCATGCGGAGAGCGGTCGCGCGACTCGGAGCGGCCGCCCTTGCCGCCGTCCAGCGCCGCCGTCTCGTTGTCGTGCTCGGCGGGACTACCGAGGCCCTCAAGACCGTGACGGCGATCGCCGACCACTTCGGCAACGGACCGATCGTCCTGGGACCCACGGTGCCCCACCTCTTCGCCGCGGGCCGCTCGGCCCGCGCAGCGCTGAGCGGCTTGGCCGCGGCACCGGCCTGGCCGGGTGCTCCTCGCCCGGTGCTCTCTGTCGAGCTGCTGCCCGAACGGGTGCTCAACGGCGATCCGGCTGCATCGCGCGTCCTCGTCGACCGGGTCTACCACCCGCTCGAGGCGCACCCGAGCCTGCTGACGACGGCCTCGACCTACCTCGAGACCGGTGGCTCCCTCGAGGCCACTGCCCGTGAGCTCTTCATCCACGCCAACACCGTTCGCTACCGGCTCGGTCGCATCGCCGAGGTCACCGGATATGACCTCGCCCACCCGCGCGAGGCGCACACCGTCGGGATCGCCCTGGCGGTCGGCCGCCTGGCCGACACCCCGCCCGTGGAGTGGCGCGCCGGGGCGCCGACCCGAGCGGCACGCATACCATCCGACCTTCGGTAGCCGTCTTTGGAGGAATCCTCCAAATCACCCGAGGATTGTTCGTCAGGTATGCCGACGCCGTCCCCGCCGGGTACCCGAAAGGCTGAACTCCGTGATCGCGCTCGTCTGTCCCGGCCAGGGTTCCCAGACCCCAGGGTTCCTCGCTCCCTGGCTGGCGCTGCCTGGGCTCCGAGACCGCGCCACAGCTCTGTCCGACGCGGCGGGCGTCGACCTCGTCGTGCACGGCACGACGTCGGACGCGGATACGATCCGCGACACGGCGGTCGCCCAGCCCCTCATCGTCGGAGCCGGGTTGCTTGCGCTGGAGGCGCTGTATGCGGTCCGCCCGGACGCGCTCGCGTCCACAGTCGGTGTCGTCGCCGGCCACTCCGTTGGTGAGATCACCGCCGCGTCGGCTACTGGGGTGCTGACCGCCGAGGACGCGATGAGCCTGGTCAGCCTGCGTGGCCGGGCGATGGCGGACGCGAGTGCGATCACGCCGACCGGCATGTCGGCGGTCCTCGGCGGAGACCCCGCCGAGGTGCTGGCCGCACTGGAGCGTTACGGCCTCACTCCGGCCAATATGAACGGCGCTGGTCAGATCGTCGCGGCAGGCACGCTCGAACAGCTGGCCGCTCTCGCGGCGGACCCACCGGCGAAGGTCAGGGTCATCCCGCTGCAGGTCGCCGGGGCCTTCCACACGCTCCACATGGCGCCTGCCGTGGACGTGCTGATCGCCGAGTGGGGCGACCACGACGTAAGCGACCCCGGGATCACCCTTCTGTCCAACGCCGACGGTTCGGCGGTCGACTCGGGCGCGGAGTTCCTCCGTCGGCTCATCAGCCAGGTACGCAACCCGGTCCGTTGGGACCGGTGCATGGAGACGATGACGTCGCTCGGTGTCACCGGCCTCGTGGAGCTTGCACCGGCGGGCACCCTCGTGGGACTGGCCAAGCGCGCCATGAAGGGCGTCCAGTCCGTCGCCCTCAAGACACCCGACGACCTCGACGCCGCCCGGCAGCTCGTCGCCACCACCTCCACCACCCCGATCGAGGCCTGACATGACCAGTACGCCCGCGCGAACCGCCCCGAGAGCCAAGGGCACCGGAACCCTCGTCACCGGCGACGGCGCCCGCCATGCCCGCATCTGGGGCGTCGGCGGCTACCGACCTGAGCGCGTCGTCCCGAACTCCGAGCTAGTGGAACGGATCAACTCGTCCGACGAGTGGATTCGGGAACGCTCCGGCATCGTGTCCCGGCGCTACGCCGCGCCCGACGAGAGCGTCGTCGACATGTCCGAAGCCGCGACCCAGCAGGCCCTCGAGGCCGCCGGCATCGACGCGTCCCAGCTCGGCGCGATCATGATCTCCACGGTTACCCACCCCTACCAGACCCCCGCGGCCGCCCCGATCCTCGCCAACCGGCTTGGCACGACCTGCGCCGCCTTCGACATCTCAGCGGCCTGCGCCGGCTACTGCTACGGCGTCTCCCTGGCCAACGACATGGTGCGCGGGGGCTCGGCCGAGTACGTCCTCGTCGTCGGCGTCGAGAAGCTCTCCGACTTCACCGACTGGGACGACCGCGGCACGGCCTTCATCTTCGGCGACGGGGCCGGCGCGGCGGTCATCGGTCCGTCCGACACCCCCGGCATCGGCCCCACGATCTGGGGCTCCGAGGGCGCGCAGTGGCAGACGATCTCGCAGCGCGAGCCGTGGACCGAGTACCGCCGCCCGGAGACGCCCGGCGAGCCGGTCGACAAGACCGTCCAGTCCCGGGACTGGCCGTCTATCGGCATGGCGGGTCAGTCCGTCTTCCGGTGGGCGGTCTGGGGCATGGCGCCGGTCGCCCAGCAGGCGATCGACAAGGCCGGCATCACCATCGACGACCTCGACGCCTTCATCCCGCACCAGGCGAACATGCGGATCATCGACGCGATGATCAAGCAGCTGAAGCTCCCGCCGGACATCCCGGTCGCGCGCGACATCGCCGAGACGGCCAACACCTCCGCGGCCTCCATCCCGCTGGCCACCGAGCGGATGCTGCGCGAGAACGAGATCCCGAGCGGCGGCCTCGCCCTCCAGATCGGGTTTGGCGCCGGGCTGGTGTATGCGGCACAGGTCGTCGTCATCCCCTAGGTTTCCCGAAGCAGAACCCCACACAGAAGGAGCGACACGCATGGCGCAGAGCGAATCGGAAATCCTCGAGGGTCTGGCCGAGATCGTCAACGAGGAGACTGGCATCGAGACCGACCAGGTCGAGCCGGACAAGTCCTTCACCGACGACCTCGACATCGACTCGCTGTCGATGATGACGATCGTCGTCAACGCCGAGGAAAAGTTCGGCGTCAAGATCCCCGACGACGAGGTCAAGAATCTCAAGACGGTCAACGACGCGGTGAGCTACATCGCCAAGGCGCAGGCCTGACCTTCAGCTCCCTGATAGGTGCGCAGCGTCCGGAATCCCGGACGCTGCGCACCCTTTTCGGCGCGCGTGGTTCGGCGGATCCCTCGTCCTGACTCGCCAGTAGCCCGTCCGTCGGGGTAGAAACGAGAGCAAACCGGCATACGCTGCCAGGACCCGCCGAAGGAGCCTCCCATGTCGTCCTCACCCGACACACGCATCGTCGTCACCGGATTGGGGGCGACCACCCCGCTGGGCGGGTCCATCACGGAGACGTGGGATGGCATCCTCGCCGGCCGCAGCGGCGCCCGGCCGATCGACGCCGACTGGGTCACCAAGTACGAGCTGCCGGTCACCTTCGCCGCGCAGATCGCCGTCCC
>JBKPKI010000046.1:0-8257 GCA_046731055.1 Actinomycetota bacterium
GGCAGGCTCAGGTGCAAGCCGGCGACTAGCCAGTCGGTGTCCCGAAGCAGGACGAGAGTTCCGCGGTATTGACCCTCGACCCGCTCTCCCTGATGGATGCCGGTCTGGCTCTGGGTGCCGACGACGAGAGCGGTGCTGCCGATGACCCGAGCGGGGATGTCAGCGGTGAACGTGAACGTGGAGAACTCCGTGTAGTGGCGATCACCGGGCACGAAGCGGTCCAGCCACTCCTGACGATCGAAGAGATATCCGTAGGGTCCGACGAAGACGAACTGCTCGTGCAGGATCGCGTCGAGCTCGGCAGGATCACCGGCGAGCTCGGCGGCGGCCCATCGGTCGACCTGGCGCTGCAGGTCCGTCGGCAGTGTCGAAGTCACCGCTGTCTCCCAGCTCCGAAAGGTGTCCGCGTCGCGACGAAGTCCGACCGCTCAGTAAACCGGCTGGGTCGGGTCGACCTCGCGCACCCAGGCAAGAACCCCGCCGTCGAGGCTGAGCACGTCGGTGTACCCCGCCGCCTGCGCGAGCCGGACCGCCTCAGCCGAGCGGTGCCCGACCTTGCAGTGCACGACGATGCGCCGGCCGTGGGCGGCCAGCTCGCCACGCGACGTGAACGCCGAACCGTCACGAAACTCGTCGAGAGAGATCGCCACCGCTCCCGGGATGGAGGCGATCGACCGCTCGTCCGGACCGCGGACGTCGACCACGAGCGGCGGGGCGTCCGATCCGAGCTCGGCGGCCAGCTCCGGCGCGGTCACGACCGGGACACCGGTCCCGGACTCAGCGGCGTCGGCCCGCGTAGAACCTGCCGGCAGACCGCAGAACTCGTCGTAATCCACCAGCGCGGTCACCGTCGGCGACTCGCCGCATACCGGACAGCCGGGGTTCTTGCGAAGCGTCAACATGTCCCAGGTCATCGCGAGGGCGTCGTGGACCAGCAGCCGTCCCACCAGCGGCTCCCCGACCCCCAGCAGCAGCTTCACCGTCTCCGTCGCCTGGACCGACCCGATCGCCCCGCAGAGCGCCCCGAGCACGCCGCCCTCGGCGCACGAGGGCACCGCACCGGGCGGTGGCGGCGAGGGGAAGACGCACCGGTAGCAAGGCCCGTGCTGCGCCCACCACACGGCCACTTGCCCGTCGAACCGGTAGATCGACGCCCAGACGTGCGGCTTCCTCAGGAGGACACAGGCGTCGTTGAGCAGGTACCGGGTGGGGAAGTTGTCGGTTCCGTCGACCACGACGTCGTAGTCCCGCAGCACCTCCAGGGCGTTCGACGAGTCGAGCCGCAGGTCGTGCCGCTCCACGCGAACCGACGGGTTCACCCGGGCGACCGCGTCGACCGCGGACTCGGTCTTGAGGCGCCCCACGTCGGCGTCCGAGTGGATAACTTGCCGCTGCAGGTTGCTGGCCTCGACGGTGTCGGCGTCGACGACACCCAGCGTCCCCACCCCCGCGGCGGCAAGGTACAGGAGCGCCGGCGAGCCGAGCCCCCCGGCGCCGACGACGAGCACCCTGGCGGTGGTCAGCCGCTCCTGACCGGCCATGCCGATCTGCGGAACGAGGACGTGACGCGCATACCGCTCGACGGCCGGACGGTCCAACGGCCGACCCGGGGAGGCGAGCGGTGGAAAGGGCACGTCACGACCGTACGCCCGCGCTTTCGAGGCCACCGGGGCAGGACCTACTGGTGCGTAGGATGGCCGGGGCCGGTCAGGAGTGGCGGCCGAGCAGGCACCGAGACGGAGGACGACCAGATGACCGCTGAGGCGGAGGGCCCCACGCGGGGTCAGCGCCTGCCGCGGTCCGCGCGTCGCGCCCAACTGCTCGAGGCCGCTCAGGCCGCGTTCGTCGAGTACGGCTACCACTCCGCGGCGATGGACGAGATCGCCGACCGGGCCGGGGTCAGCAAGCCCGTGCTCTATCAGCACTTCCCTGGGAAGCTCGACCTCTACCTCGCCCTTCTCGACCATCATCGCGGGCTCCTGGAAGAGGCTGTCCGGACGGCGCTGGCGAGCACCACGGACAACAAACAGCGGGTGCTCGCCTGCGTGGAGGCCTACTTCGAGTTCGTCTCCCGGCAGGGCGCGCCGTTTCGGCTCCTCTTCGAGTCCGACCTGACCAACGAGCCGGCCGTCGCCGAGCGGATCGAGGGCGTGGCGCTCACGTGCGGCGAGGCGCTCGCGCAGGTCATCGCCGCCGACACCGACCTCTCCGACGCCGACGCGCACCTGCTCGGGATGGCCCTGACCGGCATGGCGCAGGTGGCCGCCCGGCACTGGCTGTCCCGCGGCGACCAGGTCCCCCGCGAGGAGGCGGCCCGCGTCATCGGTCAGCTGGCCTGGCGCGGCATCGGCGGTTTCCCCAAGAGCGAACAAGCGGAACACGCGCTTCTGCGCCGCAGTTGACTGTGCGGTAGCAACGGGCGCCGGTATGCGAGTCGCCCCCGACCGCTGACGGCCACCACGCCGTCGGCTTCTCCAGAAAGGCACCACAGTGGAGGTCAGGATCGGCGTCCAGAACGTCGCTCGAGAGCTGGCGTTCGAGTCCAATCAGAGCGTCGACGAGGTCACCGCGGTCGTCGACGAGGCCCTCAAGAAGGGCGGGACCCTTGCCCTGATCGACGAGAAGGGCCGTCGGTACGTGGTCCCGGTCGGCGCGCTCGGCTACGTCCACATCGGGGAGACCGAGAAGAGCCGGGTCGGTTTCGGGACGGTCTGACGCGGGAATACTTGCCTCTGCGGGAGACGTCGCCCCCGGCGATCGTCACCACATCGCAACCAATTGGATCGCGTCAGTTCCCCATCCGACTACGACGAAGTGAGACGTTGGGTGGTGCGTCATCGTAGGTTCCGCCCGGAGACGGGCCACAGGGCCGTTGCCAAGCGGCCAGTAGGGAGTGCAGTGTGATCTCCACCATCATCGGCGCCATCATCGTGGGAGCCATCATCGGGGCGCTCGGACGGCTTCTCGTGCCGGGCAAGCAGAACATCTCGATCATCGTGACCATCATCATCGGCATCATCGCCAACGTCGTGGTCACCTGGATCGTGACTGCTCTGGGCTACCAGAACCAGAGCGGCATCGCATGGATCCCGTTGATCCTCGGGGCCATCGTGGCCGCGATCATCATCGTCCTCTATGGACGGATGAGCGGACGCGGGTCGCGCGTCTGACGCTGGTTCTTCGAGGGAGCCCGGTCGCTTCGGCGGCCGGGCTTCTTTGAGTGACCCCTGGCCGCGCGCGACCACTCAGGCGGCGAGTCCGAGCCTGCCCATCCTGCGGGTGTGCTCGTCGGTGAGCCGGGCGAACATCCGGCCCAGCTCGGCCAGGTCCGCGCCAGGCCGGCCGGGAGAGCCGACCAGTAACGACGCCAGGGCGTCCCGCTCGACGCCGACCCGTTGCGCCTGGGACAGCGCCTCGCCGACCAGACGGCGCCCCCACAGCGCCAGCCGGCCGCCGATGCGCGGGTCGTCGGCGATCGCCTGCCGGACCGCGTGCACGATGTACTCGTCACGACCCATGTCCTCGATGACCGACTCGACGAGCGCGCGCGTGTCGCTGTCGACATAGGCCGAGATCTCGCGGTAGAAGTCCTGCGCGATCCCGTCTCCCACGTAGGCCTTGACGAGGCCCTCGAGCCAGTCGTTAGGGGCGGTGCGCTCGTGGAACGCGTCGATCGCACCGACGAACGGCGCGATGGCCTCTTGAGGGTCGGTCCCGAGCTCCTGAAGGCGGGTGACGATCTGCTCGTAGTGGTGGAACTCGGTCACCGCGAGTCGGGCCACCTCCGCCTTGTCGCTCGCGCTGGGCGCCGACTCGGCGTCCGCGGCCAGCTTGCTGAAGGCCATCAGCTCCCCGTATGCGAGAGCACCCAGCAGGTCGACGACGGCGGCCCGGAAGTCGTCGGACCACGCCGCCGGGTCGGCGTGGGCGTGGGCAGCGACGCTGGGGTCCGTCATGCGTTCACCGTAGCTGCGGCGGACCGGCGGACCGGGTAGCCGCGACGGGCAGGTAGACTGACGCCTACCTTCGGTGCCCGGTCGGCACGAATCGACACCCCGGGGAGTGACTCCCCCCGCCTGCTACGGCGACGACAGACCTCCGATCGGCCCGCAACACCCGCCGCGCAGCGCTTTCGACGCGCGTGCGGCTCGATCGAGAGAACCGCATGACCGACACCGCCATCGAGGCCGGCGCGCCCGCGCCCGCCTCGCAGCCCACGTTCGCCGACTTCGACGTCCGGCCCGAGATCGTCGAGGCGCTCGCCGCCGTCGACATCGTCCACCCGTTCCCCATCCAGGCGATGACCCTGCCGGTCGCGCTCGGCGGCCACGACATCATCGGGCAGGCCAAGACCGGCACCGGCAAGACGCTGGGGTTCGGGATCCCGATCCTCCAGCGGGTGGTCTCCCCCGCCGACGACGGGTATGCGTCGCTGACCAAGCCGGGCAAGCCCCAGGCGCTCGTCGTCACCCCGACCCGTGAACTGGCTGTCCAGGTGGCCGGGGACCTGGATAAGGCCGGCGCCCGGCGCGGCGTCCGGATCTCCACCGTCTACGGCGGTCGGGCCTACGAGCCGCAGATCGACGCGCTCCGCAAGGGGATCGAGGTCGTCGTCGGCACGCCGGGTCGGCTCATCGACCTGTCGAAGCAGGGCCATCTCGACCTCTCGCAGGCCCGGACGGTCGTCCTCGACGAGGCCGACGAGATGCTCGACCTCGGGTTCCTGCCCGATGTCGAGACGCTGATGTCGCTCACCTCGCCGAACCGGCAGACCATGCTCTTCTCGGCGACCATGCCGGGTGCGATCGTCGCGCTGGCCCGCCGCTACATGCGCCAGCCCACCCACATCCGAGCCATGGGCGACCCGACCGAGAACGCGCATACGGTCAAAGCCATCGAGCAGTTCGTCTACCGCGCGCACGCCATGGACAAGGTGGAGATGCTGGCGCGCATCCTGCAGGCCCGCGGACGCGGGCTGACCCTGGTGTTCAGCCGCACCAAGCGGACCGCGGCCAAGGTGGCCGAGGACCTGACGGAGCGCGGGTTCGCCGCCGCGGCGATCCACGGCGACCTGGGCCAGGGGGCCCGGGAGCAGGCGCTGCGGGCGTTCCGGCACGGCAACGTCGACGTCCTTGTCGCGACCGACGTCGCGGCCCGCGGCATCGACGTCGAGAACGTCACCCACGTCGTCAACTTCCAGTGCCCCGAGGACGAGAAGACCTACGTGCACCGGATCGGCCGCACCGCCCGGGCGGGAAACACCGGCATCGCCGTCACCTTCGTCGACTGGGACGACATGCCGCGCTGGGGCCTCATCAACCGCCAGCTCGACCTCGGCATCCCGGAGCCCGAGGAGACCTACTCCTCTTCGGATCACCTGTATTCGGAGCTCGACATCCCGACGGACGTCACCGGACGTCTCGGCACGGCGCAGCAGACCCGGGCCGGCCTCGAGGCCGAGGAGCTGGAGGACCTCGGTGAGACCGGCAAGGCCTCGGGCCGCCGTGGATCGCGCTCCGGGGACAGCGAGCGTTCGCGCGACCGAGAGCATCCCCGCGACACGCCGGCCCGCCCGAGAAAGGACCGGCAGCGCAAGCGGACGGTTCGCACTCAGACGGTCGACGGCGAGGCCACCGCGGTTCACGCGACGGCCTCGTCGACCGCGGCCGAGCCGGAGACCGCGCCGGCCCGGCCGCGACGGCGCCGCCGCCGCCCGGCCAAGCCGGCTCAGGACTGAGCTAGACCACCTTTCCGTCCGTCAGCGGGCGGTCGCCGCTCCGGCGTCGACCAGGCCGGCGCCGAAGAAGGACGTGCGCCCTCCCCCACCGGTGCAGCGGAATCGCTCGTCACCTGCTCCCAGCGGCTCCCAGTCCGGCGGGCACGACAGCAGCGATGCGGTTCTCGTCAGCGTCGCTGCCACGGCCGAGGCCGGCCAGTCCGGGTGCAACTGCATTACGAGGGCCGCCACGCCGGTGACATGCGGGGCAGCCATCGAGGTGCCCTGAATCCACGCGTACGTCGCCGGTCCCGCCGCGGCGGTGATGCCGGGGAAGGCCGCGTTCAATGGGTCCAGGCTCGTGTAGATGGACGAGCTGGCTGGCATGGCGGCGAGGATGGCGTCCTGGACTGTGTTGGTCGCCGAGAAGTAATCGCCGCCGGGTGCTGCTAGGTCACCGCCGATGGACGAGTAGTCGGCGATGTTCCGCGTGTATCCCGGGTAGCCGATGGGGCCAGTCGCCATGACCGTCAGCGCACCTGGTAGCTCGGCCGGGAGGACGCGGCAGTTGTTCCCGACCGACCGGGTGATCGGGGTGTCCTGCGGCCCGTCGGGGCTGATGGTGTCCTCGATCGGGTGCTTGAGGTCGATCTGCTCGTTGCCCGCGGACGTCACCAGCAGCACGCCGTGCTGCTGCGCATACCGGGCGGCGGTCTGCAGCTCGCGCATCATCGTTCGCTGCTCGGCGTCGTTGCCGCAGTAGAAGAGGTACGGGTCGGCGAACAGGCTCATGTTGACGACGTCGATGTCGTGGTCCCCGGCGTACCTCAGCGCGGCGGCCACTGCATACCCGTAGCAGTAGGTCGAGGCCGTGCAGGCCTTGAGGGCCACGATCGTCGCGTCCGGCGCGACGCCTGCGATCCCGATTCCGTTGATCGGCGCGGCGACGGTCGAGGCGACGTGCGTGCCGTGCCCGCTGCGGTCCTGAACCGCCGCCTTGTTGGAGCAGATGCCGTTGCCCGCCTCGATCGGGTTAGTGAGCCCGGCGACGATCGTCGGGTCGTCCGAGCGGACGAAGGAACACGACGAGGCTAGGTCGAGGTTGGGGGCGATGTCGGGGTGGTTGATGTCCACACCGCTATCGATGATGCCCACGCGGACGCCCTCCCCGGTGGTGCGGGCGCGCGTGGCCTGGTCGGCGTGGATAAGCGCCATGTCCCACTGACACTGGGCCAGCGGCTCCGAACTGGGCGGGCTGAAGTGGTCACCCCAAATCTCGTCGCAGATCTGCTGCTCCGTCGCGATGGACACCGCATCGGTGTGGTCGGTGCTCGCGGAGGCACTGGGGGCAACGGCCAGCGTCAGGATCGCCACGGTGGCGACGGCGACGGCGGCCATGGGTCGAGCGCGCATCGGCAACTCCTCACTCCCCCGAGATGCGCGGAGCCTAGACCGGTCCGCGTCGATCCACCAGCGCAGCGCCCGTGGTCGCCGGCGCGCCTCGATCGGCCGGAGCGGGCGGCGACCGACGGCTGAGCCGGTCGTCGAGGCGGACCGATCGACAGGCACGAAAGGCGGTTTCGGCGCCCTAACCGGCCGAATTCGCCGTTCGTGCCTGTCAGTCGGGCCCGCGGCGCTTCGCCAGCAGGGTCGCCGCCACCTCCCGGTAGGCCGCCGCGCCCTTGGACGACCGCGACGTCGAGAGGATCGAGCGGCCCACGGCCGGCGCCTCGGCGAACCGCACTGTTTTCGGGATCGGCGGCGACAGCACCGGCAGGTCATACCGCTCTCCCACGTCGGCCAGCACGGCCTGCGCGTGGTTGCTGCGCCCGTCGAACAGCGTCGGCAGGATGCCAAGAATCTCGAGCTGCGGATTGAGGATGCGCTGGACGTCGGAGACCGTGTCGAGCAGCTGCCCGACACCGCGGTGGCTGAGCATCTCGCAGGGCATCGGGATAAGCAGGCCGTCGGCCGCGGTCAAGGCGTTCAGGGTAAGGACGCCGAGCGAGGGCGAGCAGTCGAGGACGACGACGTCGTAGGAGTCGAGCACCGGCTCGAGCGCAGTCCGCAAGACGTACTCGCGCCCCGGCCGGGCTAACAGCTGGGCCTCGGCACCGGCCAGCTCGATCACCGACGGCACCAGGTCCACGCCGTCGACGCACGTCACCACGGCGTCAGCCACCGGCGTGCGACCGGCCAACACCTCGTTGACGGACGTCTCGACGGTGTCCGGGTCGACGCCGAGCGAGAAGGTCAGACAAGCCTGCGCGTCGAGGTCGACCAGGAGGACGCGCTCACCCCGCTCGGCGAACGCCGCCCCCAGGCTCGCCACCGTCGTCGTCTTCGCCACCCCGCCCTTCTGGTTCGCCACCGCGACCACCCAGGCGGACCGGCCCGCGGACGGGCTGGAGGAGCTCCTCCTCGGGGTACGACTGGCCATGCGCACGCCTCTCGTCACCGGCTTCGAGGGCTGCCCAGGAGGACTTCTCCGGCCCCATCCGCTGTCCCTCCGGACACGAAGCACGGTAGTCGCACCACGCG
>JBKPKI010000047.1:0-2304 GCA_046731055.1 Actinomycetota bacterium
GCCGCCGAGCTGCGCCAACGGCATCCGGACCTGCAGGTCGACTGGCTGGCCCAGCACCCCGTCACGCGAGTCCTGGAGGCCGCTGGCGAGCGGGTCCATCCGGCTTCGCGGTGGCTGGCCAACGAGTCGACCCACATCGAGAGCGAATGCGGCGAGCACGACCTCAACGCGTTCCAGGCGATCCGCCGGATGGACGCCATCCTCGTGAACAACTTCGGGGTGTTCCGCGACCTCCTCGACGAGGAGCCGTACGACCTCGTCGTCGCCGACGAGGCCTGGGACGTGGACTACTTCCTCCACGAGAACCCCGAGATCAAACGCGCCCCGCTGGCGTGGATGACGGACTTCGTCGGCTGGCTTCCGATGCCTGAGGGCGGTGACGCCGAGGCGGCTCTCACCGCCGACTACAACGCGGAGATGATCGAGCAACGGGCCCGGTACCGGGCGGTGCGCGACCGGTCGGTCTTCGTCGGCAACGAGTCGGACGTCGTCGACGCGGCATTTGGCCCCGACCTGCCGCTGATCCGCGACTGGACGACGGCGAACTTCGACTACGCGGGGTACGTGACCGGGTTCGAGCCGACGCCGCCGGAGGCGCGGGAGTCGTTGCGGGCCGCGCTCGGTTACCGGCCCGACGAGCGGGTATGCGTCGTCACCGTCGGCGGGTCCGGGGTCGGCGCGCCGTTGTTGCGGCGGGTGCTCGATGCGGCGCCGCTCGTCCGGGCCAGAGCGGAGGACCTTCGATTCGTCGTGGTGACCGGGCCGCGGATCGACCCGGATTCCCTGCTGTCGGTCCCCGGCGTCGACGTGCGCGGCTTCCTGCCTGAGTTGGTCGACCATCTGGCGGTTTGCGATGTCGCCGTCGTCCAGGGCGGCCTGTCGACGTGCATGGAGCTGACCGCCAACCGGCGCCCGTTCGTCTACGTCCCGCTGCGGCGGCACTTCGAGCAGAACCTCCACGTGCGGCACCGGCTCGAGGGATACGGCGCGGGCACCTGCCTCGAGTACCCGCTGGCCAGCGATGCCGACACCCTTGCGGCCGCGGTCCTCTCCGAGCTGGATCGTGTCGTCGACTACAAGCCGGTCGAGACCGACGGCGCCGCCCGCGCGGCCGCCCTCATCGGCGCCCTCCTCTGACCCGGCTTCTCGCTTCCAGACTCACGTTGTTGTGAGTTGGAGGCCGTCAGGGCCTCGCCGACTCACAACAACGTGAGTCTGTAAGTACGACGAGGCCTCAGGCGGCGGACACCGGGAGCTCGAGGAGCGGCAGCTCGCGCTCGGCCACCGAGCCGCTCGGCACCCATCCCACCCGACGGGCGCCGTGCCGGACGTAGAAGCCTTCTGCGCCCGGGTCGGACTCCACACGAAGCGCCGTCCAGCCGCGCCGCGCCGCGCTCGCCACGGCATCCTCGAGTAGGACGCGGCCGATACCGCTTCCCATCGCCGACGGGTCGACGAAGAGCATGAGCAGCTCACCCCGGCCGGGCCGGTCGTCCGGGTCGGGGGCCAGCAGGTGGAACCCCATCACCGTGCCGACCGAGTCGCGGACCACCCGCGTCCCGGCCGCCTGCTCAGGCTTCAGTGTGAGCTCGTCGCGGCAGGCCTCGAGGAAGGCAGCGCCGTAGCCCCAGTGGGCCTTGCTGCGGAGCGCGAGGTCACTGAGCGTGCCAGCCTCGTCGGCCCGGCCGTCCGCGATTTCGCAAATTCGCTCCGACATCACCCGGTGTCGTCGCGACGCCGCTTCCGTCGGTCGTCGCCGGAGTAGAGGATGACGCCCGCCGCCGGGATGAGCAGGAACCACAGCCACGACTTGAAGACGAAGAAGCAGACCAGCGCCACGAAAGGTGTCAGCCCCATCAGCGCGTCGCGGTGCCGCGCGACCCAGGACTCCGGGGAAAACAGCCCTGACCCCCTCTGGGGTTCGATCGGCGTCGACGGCGCGGACACCACCTCTCCCTGCAGCGGCCTCGGCGTGTCGTGCAGCTGGGTGCCGCCCGGCAGGTCCCTGAACAGCGCATCGAGGTCGTCCTGCGTCAGGGCTGCGTACGCCGCCGTCGTCCGGCGCTCGTGCTCGGCCGGGTCCAGGCGACCCGCCTGCCAGTGCTGGTTCAGCGCTGCGATGGCGGCCTCGCGCTCGGCATTCCCGATCCGCTGTCCGGAGTTCCCGCTCGTGCTCATGGCCCCATTCTCCCCGAAGCGCAGATTGCCCGTGCGCATGAACCCAGAGGGGCACGGGTAGGGGCCAGGATGGAGGAAGGTGGGCTCCGCCCCCGGAGCCCGGCCCCACAGCGAAGGAGAGGGTCG
>JBKPKI010000048.1:0-16142 GCA_046731055.1 Actinomycetota bacterium
GTGCTCCAGGACATCGGTGAGCGTTCGTCCACTCACTAGGTGAGTTTACCGGTGACCTGGCCGATCACCTGGCCGATCACCGCCTGAAGCTTGCACTCTCATCGCAGATCCGGTCGCCCCTGCGGCGCCGGCAGGCGGCGGAAGTAGGTGTTCGTGGGCGGCTCATCAGCGCTGACCGGCCTCTGCTCTCGAGTCGATGCGGTTCCACAACTGATGGATCAGTCCACTGGGCGAACCGATCGACTCGATGGTGAAATCCGCCTCGACACCACTCGTGCCCTCCCACAGCGACACTCCGCGCCCCAGGGTGATGGGCACGATCACCAGGTGCATGAAGTCGACCAGTCCGGCCTGCACGAACTGTCGCACCGTGGAGGGTCCACCTCCGATCCGGACGTCGAGACCGCCTGCGGCCTCCTGCGCGCGCCGCAGCACGTCCTCCGGTGCCCCGTCGACGAAGTGAAAGCTCGTCCCGTTGGCGAACTCGATGGTTGGACGGGGATAGTGGCTCAAAACGAAAACCGGTGTCCGGAAAGGCGGCTCGTCGCCCCACCAACCGCGCCAGCCGTCGTTTGGCCACTCGCCGACCTGCGGACCGAACTTCCGACGTCCCATGATCTCCGCGCCGATGCCTTGGCCCCACAAGCTGGTCAAAGCGCGATCCAGCGTCCACGGGTCATCGACCCCGTGAACTCCATGGATAGCTCGGCCGTCGAACGACTCGAACAGCCTCTCGGCACCACCGATCGGAGCATCGAACGTCACCCGGTCGCCTGCGGCGAAACCGTCGAGAGAGATGTTCAGGTTGTGAACCCTCGTTCGGGGCATTCCGACTCCTCGCGCCTTGAATGACCAAGAAACACACGGGTAGACCGACAGCAACCGTGCGACTCATCGCTCCACGCCTTTACTGTGGAGCCGGGATGCACTGGGTGGCGACACCTGGCCCTGCCTCGCCTCGAGACACCTGGCAGGGTAGGGGCTCGTGCCCGCATTCGAGCCCTTTCGCGCGGTCCGATACGCCGCCAGCCACGATCTTGCCGCCGTCACGGCGCCGCCTTACGACGTCCTGTCCGACGCCGACGTTGACGAGCTGGCCGCCCGCGATCCGTACAACATCGTGCATGTCGACGTTCCGCGCGGCGGCGACACACGTTACAGCGCGGCGGCGATCGCCTTCCAGGACTGGCTGGCGAGCGGCGACCTCGTCGTCGACGGCGAACCCTCCTTCACGATCTACCGACGTCGGTTCACCGACGCCACCGGCTGGCGGCGCGAACTGAGCGGCGTCCTCGGCGCGTTGGAGGTCGTCGAGGAGAGCTCCGGTGAGGTCCTGGCCCACGAGCGCACTACGCCGAAGGCCTCCACCGACCGGCTGGAACTCACCCGCGCCACGCACGCGAACCTCTCCCCCGTCTGGTGCTTGTCCGCATACGCCGGCCTTTCCGGCCTACTCGACGAACCCGGCGAGGCGGTAGGCACCCTCACCGTCGACGGCGTCGAGCATGTCGTCGAGCGCGTCACCGACCCCGACCGCGTCGACGAGATCCGCAAGGCCGTCTCCTCGACGCCCGCGCTCATTGCCGACGGTCATCATCGGTATGCGGTTTCCCGCCAGTACCGTGACGAGCGGCGGGCGGAATACGACGAGGACCCCGGCGCGGAGCTCACGCTGGCCTTCGTCGGAGAGCTCGTCGCGGACCAGCTCAGCGTGGAAGCTATCCACCGCCTCTACACCGGAGTCACGCCGGACGACCTCGCCGCCACCCTGGCCGCACGCTTCGACGTCGAGCCCGCCGACGGCGAGCTCACTCGCGACGTCCTGGCGCGCATGGACCGAGACGGTCGGCTCGTGCTGGTTCGCCCAGACGGCTGGGACTGGCTCACGCCGAAGCCGGGCGCGTTAGACGATCTCCGCACTCTCGACGGGCTCTGGCTGGAGGAGACGCTCCGCGACTCGTCAGCCGAGGTCACCTACCAGCACGGCCTCGACGAAGTCGTGGACGCGGTCCGGGCCGGCCGGGCGTCCGCCGCCGTCCTCATCCGCCCCGTTTCCGTCGAGGAGATCCGCCGCACCGCGGACGAAGGGCTCCTGATGCCGCCGAAGTCGACGTTCTTCACGCCCAAGTTGCGGACCGGCCTGGTGATCCGCGATCTGTCAGCGGGCTAGTTGGCGTCTCCGCGAAGTATCGGAGCGGTGCGGAGAACTCTCTGCGGGGTGAGCTAGCGCGACGAAGATCCCGCCAGCCAGGCCTGCGCCCGCCGCGCCGACGCCCGCGACAGCCAGGCGTCCTGGATCACCTCGCGCAGCTCGGCGACCGAGATCCTGTGCAGCTCCGACGCGCGCACCAGCACGGACGGGTGTCCGTCGAAGTGCGGCGTGGTGAAGAACGGTAGCTCCACGTCCTGAACCAGCGCCTCCTTGTCGGCGACGTCCGGGACCCAGAAGACGATGACGTCGTCCATTCGCTCGCCCGTTTCGGGGTCGACCGCGTCCGGTCGCGGGTTGCGGAAGAACACGAACGACTTCCCGCCCACCTGATAGGCCACTTTGCGGCCGTCCTCCCAGCAGGTGACGTGAGGCATCGACGTCGCGATCTCGTGGACGTCGCGCTCCCGCGCGCCCCGCGACGGACGGCCGGTCACGCTGGACCGGACCGCAACAGTCCGGTCACCACTGAGATGGCCACGTCAGTCGCCTCGTCCGACACGTCCAGGTGCCACACCAGCCGCACGGCACCAGGCCCGACCGCGTAGAGCCGCACGCCCTGCTCCAAAGCCGCGGCCGCGAAGGCCGCTCCGGTCCAGCCCGCCCCGGAGACGTCCAGAACGAGGATGTTGGTCTCTACCAGCTCGGGATCCAGACATCCGGGCAGAGCCGATGCGAACGTCGCCGCCGCCCGCCGAGCCCGGGCGTGGTCGTCGGCGAGCCGCTCGACGTGGTGCGCCAACGCATACCGGCCGGCCGCTGCCAGGATGCCGACCTGGCGCATGCCGCCGCCGTACCGCTTCCGCCAGATCCGTGCCTCCGCCATCGCCGACGATGACCCGACCAACACCGAACCCACGGGCGCCCCAAGACCTTTGCTCAGGCAAACCGAGACCGTGTCGAACTCTCGCCCGTAGTCCGCCAGCGCCACACCCGAGGCCACGTGTGCGTTCCACAGCCGGGCACCGTCGAGGTGCATCCGCACGCCTCTCTCGGCACACCCCTTGCGCAGCAGGCGGATCTCGTCGATCGGCTGGACGGTGCCGCCGCCGAAGTTGTGGGTGTTCTCGACGACGACGAGGGCGGTGTTGACCTGATAGGCGCCGGCGCCGGTGATCATGAGACCCAGCGGGTCGGCGGCGGACAGCAGCCCGCGCGGCGCCACCCACGTCCGCGAGGAGATTCCCGAGAACACTGCCGCGGCGCCGAGCTCCGCGCGCACGACGTGAGCCAGCGAGTCGCAGACCAGCTCCTGCCCCGGTGCCACGGACAGCCGCAGCCCGAGCTGGTTGGCCATGGAGCCCGTGGGTGTGAAGAGCCCGGCCTCGTGGCCGAGCAGGTCGGCGACCTCCTCCTCCAGTGCGTTGACCGTGGGGTCCTCGCCGAAGACGTCGTCCCCCACCTCGGCGGCGGCCATGGCGGCCCGCATGCCGTCGGTGGGGCGGGTGAGGGTGTCCGACAGCAGGTCGGCGCGCAGGTTCGGGCTCACTCCCCGAGCATCTCCGCCACGAGGAACGCCAGCTCGAGGCTCTGCTGGTGGTTGAGGCGCGGGTCGCACAGGGACTCGTACCGCTTCTCCAGGTCTGCGTCGAGGATCTTCTCCGACCCACCCAGGCACTCGGTCACGTCGTTGCCCGTGAGCTCGACGTGGATGCCACCGGGAACCGTGCCGAGCGCCCGGTGGACGTCGAAGAACCCGTGGACCTCGTCGACGACGTCGTCGAAGTGCCGGGTCTTGAATCCCGTCGTCGACGAGAAGGTGTTGCCGTGCATCGGATCGCAGATCCAGGTGACCTGGGCCCCGGACTCGTTCACCCGCTCGACGATGGGCGGCAGCGCGTCGCGCACCGCCCGGGCGCCCATCCGGGTGATGAAGCTGACCCGTCCCGGCACCCGGTCGGGGTCGATCTTGTCGAGAAGCTTGAGCAGCTGGTCGGATTCGGCGTTGGCCGAGACCTTCACCCCGACCGGATTCTGGATCCGCGAGACGAAGTCGACGTGCGCGCCGTCGAGGTCGCGGGTGCGCTCCCCCACCCACACGAAGTGCGCGGAGGTGTCGTAGGCCAGGCCGGTTCGCGAGTCGATCCGGGTGAGCGGTCGTTCGTAGTCGAGAACCAGCGCCTCGTGCGCCGCGAAGAACTCCACGGTCCGCATGGCGTCGAAGTCGGCCCCGCACGCGGCCATGAACTTCATCGCCATGTCGATGTCGTGCGCGAGCCGCTCGTACTTCTGGTTCGCGGCGTTGGCGACGAAGCCCCGGTTCCAGTCGTGGACGTAGCGCAGGTCGGCGAACCCGCCCATGGTGAACGCGCGGACCAGGTTCAATGTGGCCGACGACGCGTGGTAGGCGCGCACCAGCCGGTTCGGATCCGGGGTCCGGGCCGCCTCGGTGAAGGCGAAGTCGTTCACCATGTCGCCCCGGTATGCCGGCAGCTCCACCCCGTCGCGGACCTCACTGCCGGTGCTGCGTGGCTTCGCGTACTGCCCTGCCATCCGGCCGATCTTGACGACCGGAACCGAAGCGCCGTAGGTGAGGACCGCGGCCATCTGGAGGATGGTCTTGATCCGGTCGCGGATGTTGTCGGCGGTCGCCGCCGCGAACGTCTCCGCGCAGTCGCCGCCCTGCAGCACGAACGCCTCACCACGGGCCGCGGCGGCCAGCCGATCGCGCAGGTCGTCGCACTCGCCGGCGAAGACGAGCGGAGGGTATGCGGCGAGCGTCTCGACCGCGGCGCGCAGCGCGTCGGCGTCCGGCCAGTGCGGCTGCTGGCCGGCGACGAGCGACGCCGCAGACATCTCCAGCTCGGCGTGGAGCAGCGCGCTGTCCGGGCTCGCGGTCACCGGTCGATTCTAGGTGCGGGTGAAGCATCGCCGGTTCGGGGTTTCCGGGTGCCGGCGCGGACGACCACTGGCGGTGTCACAACGCACGCTTAGCATGCGAAGCATGACGTTTTCGATCGTCGCGACCGACGGCACCGCAGCGGGCGTGGCTGTGGCGAGCAAGTTCCTCTCGGTGGGATCCGTCGTGCCCACCGCGCAGCTGGCCGTCAACGGCAGCGAGACACGGATTGTCGGCGCCGTCGCGACCCAGGCGACGGCCCGGTGGTCTTACCGCGCCGACGTCCTGCGCCTCCTCGGCGAGGGACTCGACGCCCCCTCCGCGGTCGATCGCGTGACCAGCGAGGACGAGGGCCGCGAGCACCGCCAGCTCGGCGTCGTGGCTCCGGACAGCCAGGCCACCTACACCGGCCCGGCGTGCATCGCCTGGGCCGGGGGCCGGGCCGGGGCGAGCGGCGACGCGCGGTACGCCATCCAGGGCAACATCCTCGTCGGCGAACACGTGGTGGCCGACATGGAGCGCGCGTGGCTGGACACCGCCGGCTCCCCGTTGGAGCGGCGGCTGCTGGCCGCGCTGCTCGCCGGGGACGTGGCGGGAGGCGACTCCAGGGGCCGGCAGGGCGCGGCCCTCTACGTCGTGGCTCCCGGTGAGGGCTACGACGGGAGCGGGGTCCGGGTCGACCTGCGCGTCGACGACCACCCTGGGGCGGCCGACGAACTATCCCGGCTGCTCGACCTCAACGACCTGTACTTCGGGCCGCCGGAGGACGTCCAGCCGTTGACCGGCCAGCTCGCCGAGGAGGTGTCGCAGCGACTGGCGCGGCTCGGGCACAGCGGCGACGTCACCGACGCGCTGGAGTCATGGGCCGGTGTGGAGAACTACGAGATGAGGCTGACTCCCGACGGCATCGACGCCAAGGTGCTCCGGGCGCTGCGCGACGCCACGCCGGACTGAACACGCGTCTGGCCACACGGACGTCTCACCGAGGCCGAGGTTCGGATAACCGGTCGGGTAACCGGATCGGCTGTCGGAACGACCACTTGGGGTCCACGACCGGGTATCCGACTCACGAGCGTCTCCGCCGACGCACTGAGCGGAGCAGCTCGGCCCGCGCATGAGGAGAGCGTCTCCGCCGGCGCACCGAGGCGCGGACCGGCCCTCAGACCGGCAGAGTCCCCCGCATGATGCTGTCGCCGCTGTGCTGAGGGCGGTCGTCGAACTGCTCCCTGGACAGGTCCACGATCGTGTATCCCTGCGCGATGGCCTCGGGCGGGACCGCGAAGGTGGCCTCCCTCCCGGACAGGACGCCGAGCGACACCATCCGCTTGCCGTCGGTGTTGATGAGCCACACCTCGACGTAGCCGTTGTCCGGACCCGACATCGGCTGGGTGTCGACTCGCAGCTCTTGGCCCTGGCCACCCTGTCCGCCCAGCAGCTCCGCGGTGCCCTCCTTCTGCTTGGACGCGTCCAGCGTCGTCAGCGGTACGGAGGCGACGACCTGCTGGGTGACCTCACCCGGCGCCCACATCGCGCGCCCGATGAGGCCGCCGACGACCAGGCACGCCGCGGCGGCGGCCACCAGCCACCAGGTCGGCCGCCTGGACCTCGTTGCCCGACGCGCAGCCAACGACGGCACCGACGACGGCTCAGGGTCGCTGCGATCCACCCGGGGCATGTCGTTGTCCGAGACCACGACGTGTTGAGGCGGGGCGACGGCGATCGCCGGCCGAGTCACCTCGTCCGGTGCCGCGGACCGGTCTTCGCTGGTCGCGGCCAAGACCTGCTCCCAGACCTGGGGGCCCGGGTCGACGCGGTATGCCCCCCGCATCCCCACCTCCTCGCGAAGCAGGCCGTGCACGTAGGCGAGCTCGGCAAGCTCCTCCGAGCAGACCGGGCACGAGTCGACGTGCTCGCGAGCGGCCGGGTCGACGTCGGGGTCCTCGAGGGCGATCGCAGCCAGCACGTCGTCAGTCACGTGGGTCATCGGTCGCCTCCTTCCCTACTGTCCAGCAGGTCCCGCCGGAGCTGGAGCAGTCCTCGCCGCATGTGGCTCTTGACCGTGCCGAGCGGCAGGTCGAGCTGTCGGGCGATGTCCTCCTGTGTTCGGTCCTCGAGGTAGACCAGATTGAGAATGGTCCGTCGGGGTTCCGAGAGCTGGTCGACGGCCTGCCGCAGGAGTACC
Source organism: Actinomycetota bacterium (assembly GCA_046731055.1). Lineage (GTDB taxonomy): Bacteria > Actinomycetota > Actinomycetes > Actinomycetales > Dermatophilaceae > Lapillicoccus. The sequence goes on from JBKPKI010000048.1 coordinate 7,231, forward strand.
CGGTCCACCAGGCGGTCGACGGTGTCCTCGCCCCCCACATCGGACCCGGCCGGAGTGCTAGCGGCCACAGCCCGAGAATTGCGCACGCTGCGGTACCGGCGCGCGTATTCATCCGCGACCCGGCGGCGGGCGATGCCGATCAGCCACGCCGGCAGAGCCGACTCCGAGGGCCGCAGGGTGCCTCGGCTCTGCCACGCCGACACGAACACCTGCTGCGTGACGTCCTCGGCGTCCTGACGGCTGCCGAGAGAACGCGCCGCGATCGCCATGACCAGCGGTCCCCACAGTCGGTAGCACTCGGACAGCGCGTCGTGCGACCCGTCCGCCAAGGCCTCGGCCAGGGCGAGCGTGCCACGTGCCTGGGTGTCGGCCCGCTGCATCTCTGCCATTGCAAGCAACCTTAATGTCACATCCGCTCCGCAATGACGACGAGGTTCTGGGTGTACCCCGAGCCGGACACATAGTCGCCTGTGCACGTCACCAGGTGGAGTCGTGGCGGTCCGGCCATGGCGAACAACCCGTCGCGGTCCAGCTCCAGCTTGTCGACGCGGACGACCTCCGTGACCCGGTAGGCGCGTCGGTCACTTTCCACCCACACGTCGACCTCGTCGCCGACCCGCGCGGTGCCCAGGCTGGCGAACGGCCCGATGCCAGTCTTGCTGTCGACGTGGGCGGCCATGACGGTGGCACCGGCCGGGTCGTCGGGAGCGCTGCCGAACCGGTACCAGCCGGCGACCTCCGGGCTGACCGGTAGGGCCATCTGGCCGTTCGGTAGCACCCCTTGCGGCTCGACCGTCATGTCGATGCCGAGCCGCCTCACGACGACTCGGGTGGGCGCCGCCGTGACGGTCTGGACGCCGGGGGTAGCCGGAGCGGCACGCAGCGACGGGAGGGACGGGTCCGACCCGCCCGACGATGAGGGTGCCGGCTGGAGCGCCGTAGAGGACGGCCCGGCGGCCGTGGCGCTCGCCGGCACCGGCGGCGTGGCCAGGCCGGCGGCGACGCCGTCTCCCGCGGCGCCGTCGCGAGGCAGAACGAGGTAAGCCGTGAGCGCGCCTCCGGCCAGGATGGCCGCCAGCACGGCGGCCACCCTGACCCACTGGGGACGGCTCACGTCATCCTCGGCGAACGGTTCACCCGGCTGGGGTCGACGAGCGCTGCTCGCGGCCGGCGTCACGCCGGCGCAGGAAGGCCAGTGTCAACGCTCCGGCCGACACGCCACCGAGCGCGACCAGCCCGACGGTAGCCGGCGCTGGAGTGCCTTCCGAGGCCTGACCACCGCTACCGGCGTTCACTCCGCCGGGCGAGGAGTGCATGCCGGAGATGGTCTGGACGGCGAGCTTGAGGTTCTTGTCGTTGGCGCTGCCCCACGCATACACGATGGTGCTGGTGCCCTCCTTGAGGGTGACGTCGGCGGGGCCGATCACCACGGTGGACGACCCGGCTAGCACGACGTCGGCCGAGACCGTGCCCGCCGTTGTGACGAGTGACTTCTCGTTCGGGTTGGTGAGGTTGGTGATTACAGCCTTCCCGCCGGCCCGGACGTCGACCGCGGGCGCGGCGGCGTCGTGGCGAACGGTGAGCCGAGCCTGTCCGGCCGGGACCGCGGAGACGTCGTTGACGTACGGCGTCAGCTTCGGCGAGCCGCTGTCGGAGAGGTGTGCCACCACCGTGATGTTGGCCCCGGCGGGGACGTTGACCCCCTTCGCCTCCAGCACCGCGGCCGCTCCGCAGCCGCTGTTGGCGGCCGTGAGCTTGAGGTCGTAGCTGCCGGCCGGCAGGGTCTGCGGGTCGGTGAGGGTGCCAGGCTGGAAGTTGGTCAGCAGAGCCTTGCCGTTGGCACAGACGTCCACAGGGGTGTTCGGGACGGCGTGCAGGATTGAGACCATGGCGGTTCCGGCTGCCGAGGCCGGCAGGGGCGCCGCCAGGGCGACGCCGACGGAGGCCCCCGCGGCAACGGCCACGGTGGCAAGGGCACGGACGAGACGCATACAGACTCCTGGTGAGGTGGTCGGCCGGCGACGTGTCCCACTCCACGCACGGGGTGCTGTGCCCCGAAGGCCGCTGTGCCCTCTCTTCCGCGCTCGGGGCGTGAACGGATGCATGGAAGCCCCGCGTCTTAGACTGGCCAGGAGCGCGACGCGAGGACCAGCGAGGACACGCAAGGACGAAGGGGCTGGGACATGGGGGCGCCGGTGCCGTTTCCCGACACTCCCGCCACGGTCCCCGTCGGCGACCCGGTCGAAGCCGCCCGCCGGTTCCGCCGGTTCGTCCTGCTCGACCTGGTTGCTGCGGTGGCTGGGTTCCTGGTCCTCTACCTCGCCCTGCTGCTGGGTACCCAACTGGCGTGGCCCGCGCTCGTGGCCGCAGTCGTCTGCGCCGCCCTCCTGCCCTGGTCGCTGCGGCTGTACCGCTCCGGTCGGGTCGACGCCGCGGTCCTCGCGGTGTGCGCGACGTTCTGGCTGCAGCTGGTCGTCGCGCCGCTCCTCGTCCCGTCGTTGTTCGGTGCGTTCGCGGTCCTCACGATCTTTCCGGTGCTCTTCGCCATCCCGTACGCCCAGCGCCGCACACTGTTCCTCGTCTCGGTGGTGACGGCGGCCGCTGCGCTCGCCGGCGTCCTCCTGGCCATGCGAGCTATCGTCCCCGTCGTCTCGGGGCTGCCGACGGTGCTCGTCCAGATCGTGTTCTTCTCCGTGTCGGTCGTCTTTCTGGCCCTGGGGCTCACCGTCCTGTATGCGCACGCCGGCCGCCTCACCGAGGTCGTCCAAGGGTTGCGGAGGGCCAACGCCGAGCTGCACGAGTCAGAGCTGTCCTTGGAGCGCAAGGTCGTCGAGCGGACGGCCGAGCTGGAGCACGCCCGCCAGGAGACCGCCGTGGCGAGGGACGAGGCGGTTGGACTCAGCCACCAGCTGGCCGCGATCCTCGACAACCTCGGCGAAGGGCTGATCGTCCTCGACCCCAGCGGGCGCGTCGTGCGGGTCAACCGGCGGCTGGAGGAGATGCTCGCCCGCCCGTCGGGAGGCCTGCTGCACCAGCCGGCGGTCCGGGTGCTGCCCGAGCTTGACGGAATCGGGTCCACGCGGGCCGCCACCCGGGAGATCCCGCTGGCCGACGGCCGTCTCGGTCGCGCCGTCGCCAGCGGCATCGTCGACCCGTCCGACCACGTCTCTCGCGGGACGGTGGTGCTCGTCCGCGACATCACCGTGGAGCGCGAGGTCGACCGGATGAAGACCGACTTCATCTCCACCGTCTCGCACGAGCTGCGGACGCCCCTCACGTCGATCCTCGGGTTCACCAGGATCATTGCCAAGCGCCTCGACGAGCGAGTCTTTCCCGCGGTGCGCGACCCGGACCCCGCCATGAACCGCGCCATGACGCAGGTCCGCGGCAACCTCGCGATCATCTCCGACGAAGGCGAGCGGCTGACCGGTCTCATCAACGACCTGCTAGACCTCGCCAAAATGGAAGCCGGACGCGTCGAGTGGCGTGACGAGGACGTCGACGTCGATGCCCTCCTGCGCCAGGCCAGCGCCATCGTCGAACCGCTCTTCCAGGAGAAGAATCTCCCGCTGCACCTGGAGCTCGAGCCCGATGTGCCCGTGCTTCGTGGAGACCGGCACCGACTCGAACAGGTGGTCATCAACCTGCTCTCCAATGCGTGCAAGTTCACCGACGCTGGGGCCGTGACCGTCGCCACGAGGCGCCGCGGAGGGGACGTCGTCGTGTCCGTGACCGACACGGGTCCCGGGATCGCGGAGGCGGACCGTGAGGACCTGTTCGTCCGGTTCAAGCAGGTCGGTGACACGCTCACCGGCAAGCCCCAGGGCACCGGCCTCGGCCTGCCGATCTGCAAGGAGATCGTCGAGCACCACGGCGGTCACGTCGAGGTCGACAGCGAGCTGGGCCGAGGGACGACGTTCTCATTCACCCTTCCCCTGCCCATCACGCCATCGGCCGCACCCGCCGCTCCTCCGGTCGTCGACGCCCGGGCCTTGCTGCGGGACCTGCGCGACAGCCTGGCGGCCCAGCGCAGGAGCGGACCCCCGCTCATCCTCGTCGTCGACGACCATGAACCGGTTCGCCAGCTGCTGCGTCAGGAGCTGGAGAGCCACGGCTACGCCGTCCACGAGGCGGCTGACGGCCACGAGGCGATCCGGCAGGCCCGCGCGCTCACGCCCGACCTCGTCACCCTCGACGTGATGATGCCGGACGTCAACGGGTTCGACGTGGCCGCACAGCTCCGCCAGAACCCGGCCACGATGGGCATCCCCATCATGATCGTCTCCGTGGTCCACGACGAGGGGCGCGCGGAGTCCGTGGGTGTCGACAGCTACCTGACCAAGCCGATCGACAGCGCGGACCTCATGGCTCACGTCGAGGCGCTCCTCACCGAGGGGTCGACCCGCCGGCGGGTCCTCGTGGCGGACCCCGACCCCCGGATGCGGGAGACGCTGCGCGACACCCTCGCCCGCCAGGGCTGGGTCGTCTCGACGGTGTCCGACCTGTCGGTGGCGGCGCAGGCCGCCCGCAGCTCCGTTCCCGACGTCGTCATCGCGAGGACCGACCCGGCCGAGCCCTCCGACCTCGTCGACGAGCTGCGGGCCGATCCCGCGACGCACGGCGTCGTCGTCGTCCTCTTCGAGTGAGGTACTTCATGTCTGGAAGCACCGCCCGCAAGATCCTCATCGTGGACGACGAGGCGCACATCCGAGCGCTTCTCGAGCAGACCCTCGAGGAGCTGGAGGACGAGGGCGTCGAGCTGCTCAGCGCCGCCGATGGTGAGGCCGCACTTGCCCTCGTCGCCGCCGAACGCCCCGACCTGCTCTTCCTCGACGTGATGATGCCGAAGATGAACGGCTACGAGGTGTGCCGCGCGGTGCGCTCCGATCTCGGCCTGACCGACGTGACCGTCGTCCTCTTGACCGCCAAGGGTCAGGACGCCGACCGCGAGCAGGGACTCGCGGTGGGCGCCGACGACTTCCGGACCAAGCCGTTCGACCCGGACGAGCTGCTGGAGCTCGCCCGCTCACGCCTCGGTCCACCGGACGAGGGGCCGTGATGGCGAGGGACGTCCGCCTCGCCCGGATCGTGCGCCGAGACGACATTGCTGCCCTCCTGGCCTCGGTGTCCGCCGGCGAGGCCGCCGTGTTCGACACGACGGGGCGGCTGCTGGCCGGGACCGCAGTGGACGGCGCACCGGTCCCGGTCACCAGACCGGACGGCACGCTTCTCGGCACCGTCACCGGGCCGCGAGCCGCGTTGACCGCTGGGGTGCTCAGCCACCTCGCCGGGATTGAGCAGGAAAGGCGCGAGCTGGCTGACGAGGTGCTCGACATGTACCGCGAGGTCAACCTCCTGTATGCGTTGGGTGAGGTCCTCGCCACGGCGCGCGACCGGTCCGACCTGGCGACCCGGGCATTGCGTGAGGCCACCCGACACGTCACGGTCGACGACGCATACGTGGTCGTCGACGTCGACGGACGCGTCGTGGAGGCGGCTCTGCACGAGGCGGCGACGATGGGCATACCGGACGACCTCACCCACCTGCGGATCGAGACGGTCGGCGACGGCGCCCGGCTCGTGGCGCCGTTGGCCTTTCGGCAGACGGAGCGGGGCGCGATCGTCCTCCACCGCGCCGCGGGAACCTTCGAGGCCGCCGACCTCAAGCTCACCGGTGCGGTCGCGGCGCAATGCGCTGGGGTTCTCGAGCGCATCCTCGACGAGGAGTTCCGGGCGGCGGCCGCCGCTGCCCGCGAGGAGGCGCTGCGGCGGCAGCTGGACCAGCTGCGCATCGAGCTCGACCACGAGCGCCAGGCCGAGCAGGTAGAAAAGGTGACGGAGACCGACTACTTCGGGGGTCTTCGGGCGCAGGCGTCGGACCTGCGACGGATCATCGCCGACCGGCCGGGCTGACCCGCGGTAGCCGCAGCTCCAAGGTGTCGGCGCCGTTGACCGCGTCGACCACGAGCCCTCCGTCAACGACCGGCTGCGGGGTATCGCCGCCCGGACCGCGCAGCGATGCCGTCATGGTCAGGGCTTCGGACTCGCCGCCGGGGTCCACCTGGTGCGCCCAAGCCCGGACCTCCGGAACGTGGAGCGGCGCGAGCGCGACATCGACGATCCGCTCACCCGGAGAGAGCCCCTCCGTCCGGACGGTGAGCCCGCGGGCGACGACATGCACGTGATCCCGCCCCGACTGCTCGTCACGCCGGACCTCGACGACGGCGCGAGGACGCAGCGCGCCGGACCGGAGCATGACGACCGTGAGGACGACGACGAGAACGACCACGGAGGCGGCGATCAGCCGCTGGATCGCGGACGGCCAAACCCAGACGTAGATGACCTCGGTGGCCATGAAGGCAAGGAACAATCCCACCGCAACGACCGGATGGCCCAGCCACCGCCAGAACCGCGCGGGCTCGTAGTCCCCACGACGACGGCTGGACTCCAGCATGAGGACGGGATAGACGCCGCCCATCAGCGGTCCGGTCAGCGCGCCCACGATTCCCAACGAGCCGGCGAACGACGCGGTCTCGGTGATGATCAGGAGCTCCGCCAGCAGGAAGATCGAGCCGATCAGGGCCAGGCCCAGCAGCATGGCGAGCCGGCGGCGGGCCACCAGGCGTTCGGCGACCAAGTTGTAGAGACCGAGGGACAAGTGGACCGTCCCCATGCCCACAGCGAGAAACACGAAGACGAACCCGATGACCGTCGCGGCCCGTCCCGCCTCCTCGGCCAACGGCACGAGCGCGGTGCCGGGCTCGGAGCTCAGCCGTTCCGCCGGCACCGCCGCGCCCACCGAGAAGACCCAGAGGCTGTAGAGCACGACGACGGTGAGCATCGCGGCGACACTCCCCTTCATCAACGAACGGCCGCCCGGGTCCCGGCGGAGCACGATCTGAGCGCAGTTGCCGACCGACGTGTGGCCGTAGAACGACAACAGCACCACGCCGAAGGCCAGCTGCAGCACGCTCGGGTCGAACGGCTGGCCGTCCACGAACGGGATGGCCGCGTACCGAACGTTGTCGACGTCGAGCACGGTCAGGGCCAGCACCACGAGAAGAACGATGGAGAGAACGTTGACGCCCCCGACCAGCAGGGCCGAGGCGATCGTGGCGTCAAGCCGTTTGCGGAAGATCAGCGCGACGTTCGCGACGAACAGTCCGGCCGCCCACAGCGGCGCGCTCGTGGCCGTCGTCCTCGCCACCGTCATTGCAAACCCCACATAGCAGGCCAGCAGCACGGGGGCGGTGTAAATCGTCATGCCGACGCCGAAGGCCACCCCGCCGGTGCGGCCGAGGTATCCGCGGACGACGCGACCGAAGAACGCGCCACCCCACCGCACCGACCCGGTCCGCGTGAACGTCTCGGCAACCGCCGCAACGGTCATCACGTTCAACAACCCGAGCACGACGATGACAACCACGCCTGGGAGCGGCCCCAGGCCGGCGACGGCGATCGGCAGCGCCAGCATCCCGGCTCCCACCGTCTCGGTCAGCGTCAGGCCGTACGTCGTCCAGAACGGCGGCAGCTCCTCCAGCCGGCGAAACAGCCGGGCCCGAGTCCACCGCAGCTTTTCCAGCCAGCTGAGGTCGGTGTCGTAGACGTCGGCGAGATCGCCGCGGTGCCGGTCGCGATAGGCCTGCTGTACGGCAGGTTCGTCGAGGCCGAGCGCGGCCCGGATCCGCCCGACGTCCGACTCGCGGAACCGGTACTTGTCACCGAGCCGGTGAGCCAGCTCGGCACGAGCCACTGCGTCAGGCGGCACGAGGTAGGCCCATTGAGGCGCGAACTGCTCGAGCTCCTGGATCGACGGGGCCGGCAGGTCGCGCCCGGCCGCCAGCGCCGAGAGGAACGCCCGCTCCTGCTCCTCGAGGCGGCCCTCCGACAGGACTGGGGCCGTGGCATTCCGCGCCTTGAGGGCAAGGTATGCGGTCCGGCTCTCGATGACGTAGAGCGCGCTGCTCACTCGTCGTCCGGACAGCCCCCCCAGCAGCTCCGCGCGGCTGAGGAACGGCCCCTGCTCGCGTTCCGGAGTCCGGTTCACCCGGCCTCCCGGCGGACGAAGTCGGCCACCGTGATGAACTCCTTGCTCAGGTCCTCGTCGGGATACCGCAACGAGAAGATGCCGGCGCTGCCGAGGATCATCATCTCGTCGGAGTGCGGGAGGACGGCGACAACCTGGCAGTCGTAGGCGTGCTCGACGCGTTCCCGGACCACAGCCGGGTCGAAGCTGTCCGGGGACTTGTTGACGACGAGAGCGATCCGGGGGACTTGCAGCTCCTTGGCCACGTGGACGGTCACGCCGGTGCCCTCGTAGTCCTGTTGGTCCGGCCGCAGGACGACCAGCACGGTGTCCGCCACGACAAGGGACAGCAGGGTCTCCTCCTGTAACCCAGGGTGGGTGTCGACGAGCAGGGCGTCCAGCTCGAGGGCGTCGACGAACTCACGCAGCCCCTCGACCAGCTGCTGCGAGTCGTAGCCGTTGCGGAGCACCCGAGTGATCTCCCCCGGCTGGATGCTCGACGGGATGAGGTGGATGCGGCCGGCAACTCCGGGCGGGGTGACGTCGACGGCAACCTGGTCGATGGGGACCCCGTCGAAGAGGAAGTCGTTGAGCGACGCGGTGATGTCGTCGCCGGACAGGCCGAACAGGACGTGAATCCCGGGAGACTGCACGTCGGCGTCGATGACGCCGACCCGCATACCCTCCCGGGCGAGCTGAGCCGCGACGTTGGCGCTGAGGTTCGACTTGCCGGTTCCGCCGCGGAACGAGTGCACGGAGACGACACGGACGGGTCGGCGCGGCACGCTAATCAGCCTAATCACCGGCTACTGCCGTCAGTCGCGATGAAGGCCCTTGGAGAGGGCGTAGCGGACCAGCTCGACGCGGTTGTGCATCTGCAGCTTGC
>JBKPKI010000049.1:0-27509 GCA_046731055.1 Actinomycetota bacterium
TCCGGTTCTCCGGTGTGAACGCAGTACGGGCGGCCCGCAACGTCGACGACGGCCTGGACCAGCGCCTCGTCGAGGGGCACGGTCGCGTCACCGAAGCGGGAGATGCCGCGCTTGTCGCCCAGGGCCTCGCGCAGGGCGTCCCCGAGGACGATCGCGACGTCCTCGACGCAGTGGTGAGCGTCGACGTCGACGTCGCCCGTCGCGTTGACCCTGAGGTCGATGAGCGAGTGCTTGGCCAGCGAGACGAGCATGTGGTCGTAGAAGCGCACGCCGGTCGAGACCTCGGCCTCGCCGGTGCCGTCGAGGTCGAGGGTGAGGTCGACCTTCGACTCACTGGTGGCGCGGCTGAGGCTGGCCCGGCGGTGCCGCGTGGCATCCGTCATGCCCTCGCCCCCTCGGCGTGCTCGTACTGCTGTCGGTGGGAGTCTGGCAGATCGGCCATCGCCCGCAGGAACGCCGAGGTCTCGTCCGGCGTGCCGGCGGTCACCCGCAGGTGGTGTGGGATGCCGACGTCCCGCACGAGCACGCCCCGGTCGAGCAGTGACTGCCAGGTGGCTTGCGCGTCGGCCAGTCCGGCGAAGAGGACGAAGTTGGCGTCGCTCGGGACGGGGGGGTACCCGAGCGCGTCGAGCTCCGCGACGATGCGGTCGCGCTGTGCCTTGATGGCCTCGACGGTCGCGAGCAGGCTCGCGTCGTGCCGCAGAGCGGCAAGGGCGACGGCTTGAGTCGGGTCGGACAGGTGGTAGGGCATCCGCACCAGCCGGAGGGCCTCGACGAGGTCGGGATCGGCGGCGAGGTAGCCGACGCGGGCTCCGGCCAGCGCGAACGCCTTGCTCATGGTCCTGGTGACGACGAGCAACGGCCGGCCGTCGAGGAGCGTCATGGCACTCGGCGTCCCGGCCCGGGCGAACTCGGCATAGGCCTCGTCGACGACGACGAGCGACTCCGGTGCCGCTGCGACGACGGCCCGGGCGACCTCGAGATCGAGTGCGGTACCGGTTGGGTTGTTAGGGGAGCAGAGGAAGACGAGGTGCGGCCGATGGGTGCGGACCTGCCGCACCGCGAGGTCGGCGTCAAGGTCGAAGAGGCCGTTGGACGTCCCGCGGAGCCCGTCGACCCACGTGGTTCCGGTGGTCCGGGTGATGATCGGGTGCATCGAGTACGCCGGCGTGAAGCCGAGCGCCGTCCGCCCCTCTCCCCCGAACGCCTGGACCAGGTGCAGGAGAACCTCGTTCGACCCGTTGCCCGCCCAGACCTGTTCGGGGGCGATCCCCACGTCGGTCTGGGATCGAACGTATGCGGCGAGGGCCTCCCGCAGCCGCGTGAACTCACGGTCGGGGTACCGGTTCAGGTGCCGGGCCGTCTCCGTCATCGCCGCGACGATGGCGTCGACGACGTCGGCGGGCACCGCATACGAGTTCTCGTTGGTGTTGAGCCGGATCGGGACGTCCAGCTGCGGCGCACCGTACGGAGTCCGGCCCCGCAGGTCCTCGCGGAGCAGGTTCGCGACTGCCTCGTTCACGGGACCGTGTCGCCGAACCGGGCGGTCACCGCTTCCCCGTGGGCGGGGAGGTCCTCCGCCTCGGCGAGGGTGACGACGTGCGGCGCGACGTCGCGCAGCGCGGACTCGTCGTACTCGACGACGTGGATCCCGCGGAGGAACGACTGCACCGACAGTCCGCTGCTGTGGCGGGCGCACCCCGCCGTGGGGAGGACGTGGTTGGACCCGGCGGCGTAGTCGCCCAGCGACACCGGCGCGTACGGGCCGACGAAGACGGCGCCCGCGTTGCGGACCCGGGCCGCCACGGCTGACGCGTCCCGCGTCTGGATCTCTAGGTGCTCGGCGGCATAGGCGTTGACCACGTCCAGCCCCGCGTCGAGGTCGTCGACGAGAACGATGCGGCTCTGCTGTCCGGCGAGGGCCGAAGCGATGCGCTCGCTGTGCTTGGTCCGGGCCACCCGAGCGAGCAACGCCTGGGCGACGGCGTCGGCGAGCTGCGCGCTGTCGGTTACGAGCACCGCGGCGGCGAGCGGGTCGTGCTCGGCCTGGCTGACCAGGTCGGCGGCGACGTGCTCCGCGTCGGCGGTCTCGTCGGCGAGGACGGCGATTTCCGTGGGACCGGCCTCCGCGTCGATCCCGATGAGGCCCTTGAGCAGTCGCTTGGCCGCCACGACCCAGATGTTGCCGGGCCCGGTGACCAGGGAAACGGGTGCACAGAGGTCCTCCCCGTCCGCGAAGCCGTAGGCGAAGGCCGCGACCGCCTGGGCGCCACCCACCGCATACACCTCGCCGACGCCGAGCAGGGCGCAGGTGGCGAGGATGGTGGCGTTGGGGTAGCCGTGGTTCTCCTTCTGCGGCGGACTGGCGACGGCGAGCGACCGCACGCCGGCCAGCTGGGCCGGCACGACGTTCATGACGACGCTCGACGGGTAGACGGCGAGGCCGCCGGGAACGTAGAGCCCGACCCGGTCAACCGGCACCCAGCGCTCGGTGACCGTGCCGCCCGGGACGACCTGGGTCGTCGTGTCGGTGCGACGCTGATCGGCGTGCACCAGACGGGCGCGGCGGATCGACTCCTCGAGCGCGGCGCGCAGCGAGGGCTCGAGCCGGTCGAGCGAGTGCTGCAGTACATCGACGGGCACACGTAGGTGGGTCGGGCGCACGCCGTCGAACCGCTCGCCGAGGTCGCGCAACGCGTCGGCACCGCGGTGCCGGACGTCCTCGGCGATCGGGCGCACCTCGTGCATGGCCGCCTCGACGTCGAACTCGGCCCTGGGCAGTGACTCCCGCAGGGCTCGCCGGTCCGGCGGGCGGCCCCGCAGGTCGAGCGTGGACATCATGGCGTTCAGTCTAGGTTCGGGCGCCGGCCCACCGACTCGACCGTTCAGGTCGGCGGTCAGGCCGCGAGGGCCAGCTCGAGTTCCCGCTCTAGCGGACTCAGTGGGACGCCCGGGTCCTCGTGCACGACTGGCGGTGCTGTCGACCGGTACCGGTACCCCGTTGGGGTGGTGACCTCGACTGTATGCGGCGGCCCCTGGGCGCCGGGCTCCCCAGGCGGTTCCACGACCCGAGCGTGCCAGCCGAGCAGCTCCTTGACGAGGTTGCAGCGCACGCACAGGCCCTGTGCGTTGGCGGCACTCGTCGGTCCGCCCGCTGCGTAGGGCTTCACGTGGTCGACGTGCCGGATCGGAGCCCCGCATCCGGGCATCCGGCAGATTCCGCCGTCACGGGCGAGCAGGAAGCGCCGCAGCCGACCGTCGAACACCCGCCGGTGCGAGTCCATCGCCACCAGGGTGCCGTCACCCGGATGGGTGTAGAGGCGACGCAGCCACACCTGTGCCTGGGCGGCGACATCCGGTGTGGCTGCCGCATGGGCGCTGTCGGCCTCCCGCCGGGTGTCGGCCGTAGTTGGCCGACTTCTCAGCAACCGGCGCGCCCACGCGGCCGGAACAGAGCCGTAGCCCGTGAGGCATGCCGGCGTCCCGTCACTGGACAGAAGCGCACGGTCGGTGATCACCAGCTGCACTTCGACGGGCACGGCGTCGGCGATGGCCTGACCCGTAATCCGCTCAACGAGGGTGTCGGCCATGACCTGGCCCTTGCTTCGGGCGTCGCCACCGGCCCTGGCCGCGTCGGCCGCACGCGTCAGCGCCTTGAGGACTCCGACACCCTGAGCCGCCGGGAGCAGCGCCGTGAGCCAGCACATCGTGTCGGGGGCGGGCCGCAGGGTCACCCGGCGCGCTCTCTCGGCGTGCGCCGCCCGGTCGACGACCGCCTCTGCGTCCAGCCGATAGCTGATCGCCCGCACCCGGCTGGTGAGCTCCTTCTCACTGAGCCGACCCAGGTCTTCGCCAAAGGTGTGCCGCAGCTCGGCGTCCACCTGTGATCTCTGGTCCAGTGACAACGCAGCGCATTCCTGGACGACGAGCGCGGCTCGGCGCTCTGACAGCACGCCACGCTCCAGCAGCACGAGGAGGTAGGGCATCTCGTGGGTCAGCGCGAACGCAAGCCGCACCAACCGGCTTCCGATGTGCGGTGACTCGCGGCGCGCGAGAGCAACCTGGGCAGCGACCCCCGGTTCCACGCGGCTCCGGCGTCCTCGTTGGCGTTGACGGCCGCCCAACGCGGTGGTGTCGTCCGACTCGGGACACGACGCGGCACGCGCTGCCGCACGGGCGCGGCGCCACGTCTCGAAGTCGTTCACGCCGGCCGCATCGCGGGCGCGCTGACGCCACTCCTCGGAGACCTGCGCCTGCGACTCCGCCAGCTCGACGGTCACCCTGGCCTGGGCGGCCGCGCAGGCCGCCTTGAGCCGCTCGAGCAGGTCCAGTTGGGTCACGCGTTCGTCGTCGTCGGCCGCAGCGGTGAATCCGGACAGGCCGTTCAGCAGATCGTTCAGATCCGCTGTCGTCGCCCTGCCCGATTCGAACATATGTCCACAATAGCAGGGATTCCCTTTCACAACAACGGTTTTCGTCGTCATCCACAGCTGGGTGACCCCCAGCAGCGGCCAACGCGGGACAGTGTCTCCCCGGTCTCGACCGTGCCGCGGTCTTGCATTACGTCCGCACGGAGGACCGTCGCGGAGGCGGGTGACGCCAGAGAACGTGGCCGGCGCTGCGGGCTTCATCGGGCTCCGCATTGCGGCCGGAAGCGAAAGCAACACTCGGGCATCGAGGGGAGGAATGTGTCCTGCGCCGGACCGGTTCGGGCGACATTTGGGACGATCGTGCTTAGATCCGTCCGAGTCCCCTTCGGCCGAACTCACGTCCTCCAGTGTCTTGAAGCGGGCGCTTCGAATTGGCCGGAAGGATGTGAGTCTGGAGTACGCGCAGAATCTGCCTCAGCGGTCCAACAGCAGGAAGTGCTCCAAGCGCAGCCTCGCCAGGAGCCGCCCCTTGAAGCCTGTGGCGAGCGGCAGAGCGACGTCCGGTCCGACGATTCGCGGGTTGGTCAGTGACATCGTCCTGCCCCGCCACCGCATCCGGCAGCCTCCGGCGGCGATGACGTTCTGCGCCCAGTTCGTGTCAGCGCCCCACGGAAGGCCGATGATCACGTGCGCGTCGTCGACGAAGGGCTCCACCGGCACCTCGTACGCCTGCCCCGACCGTCGGCCGACGTGCTCGACCACGCCGAAGGGAGACCAGGGGCCGCCGGCCAGCGGCAGCATAATCGGGTTGCTCCGGTGTCGGAGTCGAGCGGAGAAACTCTCCGACTCCGACCGATGAGGGGACGTCCCGCTGCCCGGTTGCTCTGTCACGCCACCATCGTCCAACTCATTCATCGCCTGCGGAATATGAGGTACGCCTCAGCGCTCCTGCAGCAGATCCAGCAGGACGGCCAGCTCCCAGGCCGTCTCCCGCCATGCGTCGTACCGGCCGGACTGGCCCACATGCCCGGCCGTCATCCACGTCCGCAGCAGGATCGGGTCGCGAGCCGGGTCGTTGGTCGACCGGTCGCGCAGCCGGGCTACCCACTTGGCCGGCTCCGTGACGTACACGCGCACGTCGTGGACGTTCGTCGTCACGAGGATGGCGGGGTACGCGTGCTCGCGGACGTTGTCGTACGGCGAGTACGCCTTCATGTATGCGTACGCCTCCGGGTCGTGGATGGGGTCGCCCCATTCCTCCCACTCCCCGGCGGTCAACGGCAGTCTTGGATCCAACATCGTCGTGAGCACATCGACGAAGGGCACTTGCCCGTGCAGCGCCCGGAATCGGCCAGGAGCCTGGTTGGCGACCGCTCCGATCACCAGCCCTCCAGCCGAGCCGCCTTGCCCGGCAAGGCGATCGGGATGCGCGTACCCCTTCTCGACGAGTAGTGAGCCCGCCGCGACGAAGTCGTCGACACTGTGCTGCTTGGCCATGAGCTTGCCGTCGTCGTACCACGGCCGGCCGAGCTCTTCGCCGCCCCGGGTGTGGGCGATCGCGAAGACAACCCCTCGGTCGAGCAACGACAGCCGGGCCACCGAGAACCACGGATCCAGGCTGGCGCCGTAAGCGCCGTACCCGTAGACCACCGCGGCAGCAGTCCCGTCGAGGGGCGTCGTTGCCTTGCGCACGACCGAGACCGGGACGCGAACACCGTCCGGCGCCGTGGCCCACTCCAACGCCTGCACGTAGTCGGCCGGGTCGTAGCCACCCCGGACCTCGGTGCGCTTCAGCAGCCGGAGCTCCCGCGTGTCGAGGTCGTATTCACCGACCGAAGGCGGAGTGACCATCGAGGTGTAGAAGACCCGAAGCGCATGCGTGTCGATCTCCGGGTTGTCCCCGACGCCGACGGTGCGGAGAGGTTCGTCGAAGGCGATGTCCCATGGTTCGCCAAAACCATTGTGAGACAGAGGGTTTCGCGGAACGAACCGGATCGCCGTCTGGCCGTCCGTTCGCAGTGAGACCGCCAGGAACGTCGCGAACGCGTCCACGGCCGTGACCAGCTCGTCCTCGGACGAGACCTTCAGCGGCTCCCAGGCGTCGACGGCTCCGTCGCTCAGAACCGCCCGGGCCACCTCGAAGTTGACCCGGTCCCGGTTGTGGAGCACGAAGAGCTCGTCACCGATCGGCTCGACCTCGTACTCGACCTTCGGGCTTCGGGTGGCGACGAGGATGGGGTCACTCGTCGGGCGGGCGGCATCGACGAGCCGGTACTCGGAGGACGTCGACGAGCCGATGGCAACGACGACCCACCGGTCGTCGCGCGACGACCCGACGCCCACCCGGAACGTCTCGTCCCTCTCCTCGTGGACCAGAACGTCCTCGTCGGCAGCACTGCCCACCTTGTGCCGCCACACCTGGTAGGGGCGCCACGCCTGGTCGTAGCGCGTGTAGAAGAGGTGACCGCCGTCGAGCGACCAGGCCACGCCGGCAGCGATCCGGGTGACCGAGTCGTCGAGCTCGGCGCCCGTCACCAGGTCGCGGACATGGAGGTCGTACTGTTCGTCCCCGGTGACGTCGACCGCATACGCCAACCGGGTTCCGTCCGGCGAGACGTCGCTGGCCCCGAGCGCGAAGAACTCGTGGCCCTGCGCCTCGACATTCTCATCGAGAACGACCTGCTCGCCCTCCGGTGGACCGTCGGTGGGGAGAACCGGCCGTTCGGGGAACTCCCGGGCATCCACCCGCCCCGCGATCGGGTACTGCAGGCCCTCGACGGTCCGCCCGTAGTACCACCAGCCGCCATGGTGCACCGGGACGCTGAGATCGGTCTCTTTTGTGCGCGCCCGGATCTCCTCGAAGATCGTGTCGGCCAGCGGCTCGACGTGCCGGGTCCGCGCGGCCGTGTAGGCGTTCTCCGCCTCGAGGTATGCGTTGAGGCGCGGGTCGTCGCGGTCGGCCATCCACGCGTAGTCGTCCACGACGGTGTCGCCGTGCACCGTGCGCGTCGACGGCTCCCGGACGGGATGCGGCGGCTCCGGGAGCCCGTTCGAAACGGTCACCGGACGACAGTATGCGGCCTCATCCGGAGTAGACGACCGTGGTCTCGCTGTCGAGGAACCGGCCGTACGCGGTCGCCGCGCGCTCGACCTCTCTGCGCCGCGTGGCACTGAGCCTGTCGAACGGGGTCACGGTGACGACCGTGCGCTTTCCCGCTGTCTTGCGGTTCCACGTGCCGACGACGAGGCCGCCGACGACGACGGTGCCGAGGAACATGCCGTTCTTGCCCGGCACCACGCGCAGCTCCTCGTCCGCCGCCATCGGCGCCGAACGGTCCTTGTAGCCGAGGACGTACTCGTCGAAGCCCGGCAGCAGCCGGACCGGCGTGCCCCGCGCCGGCTCCGGCCGGTCGGCGGGGACGAGGTATGCCTGTCCGCCGACGGTCTCGGTGGTCACCGCCCCGCCGGCCAGCGCGACGGCCTCGCGGGCGAAGGTGAGGTTCTGGTTGCACCAGCCGGCCAGGTCGCGCTCGGTCACCGGACCGTGGCTGGCGACGTAGCGGGTGGCCAGCGCGGCCATGGCTTCCTCGCGATCGGGCTCCCACGACCAGGGCACCCACTCCTCGAGGAGGACGAACGTCGGCTGCCGCCCGTCCACCGGTCCTTGACAGAACAGCCCCTCCTGGCAGAACCGCCCGACGAGGTGGTAGGCCCGCTGCCCGCTCGGGTCGACCCCGTTCGCCGTGAGGAGCTTCACCACCTCCGGCCGGCTGAGGACGGCTCCGCCGGTGAGCGCCTCGACGAGGACCTGCCGGGCGTGCTCGACGACCTTCTCGGTCAGCCCGGACGCCTCGAAGACCTTGCGCTGGGCCGCAATCATCCGCCCGTTGAGCAGGCGGCACATCCAGCGCACGTCCGAGGTCGCCATGAGGTGCAGCGTGCCGCGCATCGGCCAGCTGCGGGTGACGAGCCGGGCTTCGATGGCCGCCTCCACCTCGGAGCGGGTCGCCCCTGTCCGCACGCCCACCGACCAGAGGCCGCTCGACAGGTCCTGCGCCTGCATGGCCAGATGGTGGTGGACGGTGCGGGCGATGGTGTCGAGGACCGGCTCCGGGGCGCCGTCCGGCCCGGCCTGCGGTTCGGCCGGCGGGGCGATCCACATCGCGGCGAGTCGTTCCGACGCAATGCGACGGCGGTCGGCGAGCCGCACGGTCAGCTGAGGCAGGACGGGCCGAGCAGCGCCTTGAGGTCGCCGAACAACGCAGGCGAAGCCGTGACGCGCAGCCGGTCGTCGACCCTCATCAGCACGGAGCGGCCGGGTTGGGTGAGCTTGAGGTGCACCTCGGTGGCGCCGGGATGCTCGCCGAGGACTCGCTTGATCTCCTCGGCCAGGGCATCGGTGGCTCGGCCAAGCGGCAGGCTGACGACGACCGGACCGCGCGGTCCTTCCTTGATGTCCGGGAGGGTGAGCTCCTGGGCGTACACCGAGACGGCGTCGTCACGGCTGGACACCCGCCCTCGCACGACGCAGACGACGTCGGTGCGCAGCTGGGGTGCGACCGTCGCATACGCGCTCGGGAAGAAGAGGCACTCGATCGCGCCCTCGAGGTCCTCGACGGTGGCGATGGCCCAGAGGTCGCCCTTCTTGGTCCGCTTGATCTGCAAGCCGGTGATGAGGCCGGCGATGGTCACGGGGGTGCCGTCGGGCTTGGGCTCGTCGCCGGTCAGCGCCGCGATCGTCGTGTCGGCGTGCTGGGTGAGGACGTGCTCGATGCCGAACAGCGGATGGTCGGAGACGTACAGACCGAGCATCTCCCGCTCGAACGTGAGCAGCGTCTGCTTGTCCCACTCCTGGCGGGGAACCGGCGGCAGGCCGTCGACGGCGGCCAGCCCGGGCATACCGTCGTCGCCGGTGTCGAACCCCCCGAACGCACCGAAGAGGCTGTCCTGACCCATCGCCTCCTGGCGCTTGACCTCGACCAGGGCGTCGACGTAGCGGTCGTGGACCTCGAGCATCCCTCGCCGGCTCTCGCCGAGCGAGTCGAACGCCCCGGCCTTGATGAGGGACTCGATGGTGCGCTTGTTGCAGACGACCGCCGGGACCTTGCCGAGGAAGTCCTTGAACGAGGCGTAGGCGCCCTTTTCGGTGCGGGCCTTGACGATCTCCGCGACGACGTGGCCGCCGACGTTGCGGATGGCGGCCATCCCGAACCGGATGTCGGTGCCGACGGCGGCGAAGTTGGCCACGGACTCGTTGACGTCGGGCGGGAGCACCTTGATGCCCATGTGCCGGCACTCGCCGAGATAGAGCGCCGACTTGTCCTTGTCGTCGCGCACGCTGGTCAGCAGGGCGGCCATGTACTCGGCCGGGTAGTTGCCCTTGAGGTATGCGGTCCAGTAGGAGATCAGGGCGTAGGCCTTGGCGTGGGCCTTGTTGAAGCCGTAGTCGGCGAAGGGCATGAGGGCGTCCCACAGCGTCCTGATCGCGTCGGCGCTGTAGCCGTTGGCCTGCATGCCGGCCTCGAAACCGGCGAACTCGGCGTCGAGGACCTCCTTCTTCTTCTTGCCCATCGCCTTGCGCAGCAGGTCGGCCCGCCCGAGCGTGTAGCCGGCCACCTTTTGGGCGATCTGGATGACGTGCTCCTGGTAGACGATCAGGCCGTAGGTCGCCCCGAGGATCTCGTCGAGCGGCTCAGCCAGCTCAGGATGGATCGGGGTGATCGGCTGCCGTCCGTTCTTGCGCAGCGCGTAGTTCGTGTGGCTGTTGATTCCCATCGGGCCGGGCCGGTAGAGCGCGATGGTCGCCGAGATGTCCTCGAACCGGGTCGGCTGCATCAGCCGGAGCAGGGTGCGGGTGCCACCGCCGTCGAGCTGGAACACCCCGAGCGTGTCGCCACGGGCGAGGACCTCGTACGCCGCGGGGTCGGTCATGTCCTTCGACAGCGCTTCGAGGTCCACGTCCTCGCCGCGGTTGGCCTTCACGTTGGCGATGGCGTCGTCGAGGATGGTGAGGTTGCGCAGGCCGAGGAAGTCCATCTTGACCAGCCCGAGCGTCTCGCAGCTCGGGTAGTCGAACTGGGTGATGATCTGGCCGTCCTGCTCTCGGCGCATGATCGGGATGAGGTCGATGAGCGGCTCGCTGCTCATGATGACGCCGGCCGCGTGGACGCCCCACTGCCGCTTGAGGCCCTCGAGGCCGAGAGCGGTCTGCACGACCTCCTTGGCCTGCGGGTCCTCGTCGTGGACGCTCCGGAACTCCGCGGCCTCGTGGAAGCGGGAGTGTTGTGGGTCGAAGACGCCGGACAGCGGCATGTCCTTGCCCATGATCGGCGGCGGCATCGCCTTGGTGAGCCTCTCGCCCATCGCGAAGGGGTGACCCATGACACGGGCGGCGTCCTTGACCGCCTGCTTGGCCTTGATCGTGCCGTAGGTGACGATCTGGGCGACCCGCTCCTCGCCGTACTTCTCGGTGACGTAGCGGATGACCTCGCCCCGTCGGCGCTCGTCGAAGTCGACGTCGAAGTCGGGCATCGACGGACGTTCGGGGTTGAGGAACCGCTCGAAGACCAGGTCGTGCTCGACCGGGTCGAGGTCGGTGATCCGCATCGCATACGCGCACATCGAGCCGGCTCCCGAGCCACGGCCCGGCCCGACCCGGATCCCGTGGTCCTTGGCCCAGTTGATGAAGTCGGCGACGACCAGGAAATATCCCGAGTACCCCTTTTTGAGGATGACCTCGGTCTCGTAGCGAGCCCGCTCCGACGCATACTCCGGGACACCGTCGGGGTAGCGGAGGCCGAGCCCCCGTTCGACCTCCTTGACGAACCAGGACTCCTCGTTCTCCCCCGGCGGGCAGGGGAACCGCGGCATGTAGCGGCCTTCGCCCTCGACGAAGTCGATCTCGCAGCGCTCGGCGATGAGCAGGGTGTTGTCGCAGGCCTCGGGGAGCTCGCGGAAGAGGTGGCGCATCTGCTGCGGCGTCTTGAGGTAGAACTCCTCCGCCTCGAACTTGAACCGGTTCGGGTCCATGAGGGTTGAGCCCGACTGGACGCACAGCAGCGCCGCGTGCGCCTTGGCGTCGCTGGCCTTGGTGTAGTGCAGGTCGTTGGTGGCGACAAGCGGGAGATCGAGATCCTTGGCCAGGCGCAGCAGCTCGCGCTGGGTCTGCCGCTCGATGGGGATGCCGTGGTCCATGACCTCGGCGAAGAAGTTCTCCTTGCCGAAGACGTCCTGGAGCTCGGCCGCGGCGCGCCGGGCCTCGGCGTACTGACCCAGGCGCAAGCGGGTCTGGATCTCCCCTCCGACGCAGCCGGTGGTGGCGATCAGCCCGTCGGAGTAGCGGGCGAGCAGCTCGCGGTCGATGCGCGGCTTGAAGTAGTGGCCCTCCATCGAGGCCAGCGAGCTCATCCGGAAGAGGTTGTGCATGCCGTCGGTGGTGCGGGCCAGCAGCGTCATGTGCGTGTATGCGCCGCCGCCCCCGACGTCCTCGCGGCTGGCCGTGTCGTCGCCCCAGCGGACCCGGGTCTTTTCGCGCCGGGAGGTGCCCGGGGTGAGATAGGCCTCGACGCCGATGACGGGCTTGATGCCGTAGCTGCGGGCCTTGGACCAGAACTCGTAGGCGCCGAAGACATAGCCGTGGTCGGTCGTGGCGATGGCCGGCATCCCCATCGCGGCCGCGGACCTGAGCAGCTCGTCGATGCGCGCCGCACCGTCCAGCATCGAGTACTCGGTGTGAACGTGCAGGTGCGCGAAGCTGTCGTTCGGGGCGGCCATCAGAGGACCCACTCTAGGTGAGCCCGACGACGGTTCTCGGCGTGTCGTGGCCGGGGTGTCGCGGCCGTCCTTCGCGACCGGACTCAGATGTTTCGCCGGAATCAGCCGGCCCGGCCCGGAACCAGCCAAACATGTGAGTCCGGTCGGCCTGGACGGCGAATCGTCTACGTCCAGTGGCAGACCCGTCAGGCGAGCGGGAACCGTCCGATGACGTCCCAGCTGCCGCCGACCTGGGGCCGGCCGACGATGACCTCTACCTCGGTCACCCGCTTCTGCACCGGCAGGCTCGGCTGGACCTGCCGCTCGACCGCCCTCAGCGTCTCGACCGCAGCGTCGTGACCGACGGTCAGATGGGGGACGACGTCGTCGTGTGCGCCTTCGTACGGTGGGTGCTCGGGGAAGGCGGCGGCGACCGACGTCGTGAGGGCCCGGAACGGTTCGGCGGGCTCCGGCGCGAGCCAGAGCACGTTGTCAGAGAACCAACCGGTCGCTCCGAACGTCACCGTGAACTCCGGCACGGTCGCGGCGGCCCGGGTCAGCTTGGCGTGGACGTGGTCGTCGAGCTCGCTCGGCGCCATGAACGGGTAGAGCACCGTGACGTGCGCCGGTACGCCCCACGGGGCGGACTCGTCGTGGGCGCGACGATGATGTCCGACGACCGGTTCAGCTTCGGGGACGCTGACGATGACGGCGCTGTGTGTGGGGGGACCAAGGGGCGAGGGCGTCGCCGAGGCGAACGGCATAGTCGGCATTCTGGCCCTCGCGAGAGCCGCCGCGGACCTCTATCCGGTCGAGATCACGTCGAGTGCATGTTGGAGGTCCGCGGGGAACGAACTGGTGAACGTGACCCACTCGTGCCGCGTCGGATGTTCGAAGCCCAGGCCCGAGGCGTGCAGCCACTGCCGCTCCAAACCGAGCCGGGCGGCGAGTCGCGGGTCGGCACCGTAGGTGAGGTCGCCGCAGCACGGGTGGTGCAGCGCCGCGACGTGCACCCGGATCTGATGGGTCCGCCCCGTCTCCAGATGAATCTCGAGCAGCGACGCGTGGCGGAACGCCTCCGCGACCTCGTAGTGGGTCACCGCGTGCCGCCCGGACTCCATCACCGCGAACTTGTAGTCGTACCCGGGGTGGCGCCCGATCGGCGCGTCGATGGTCCCGACCAGCGGGTCGGGCAGTCCCTGGACCAGGGCGTGGTACCGCTTGTCGACGGTCCGGTGCTTGAATGCGCGCTTGAGCACCGAGTACGCATACTCGCTCTTGCAGACGACCATGAGGCCCGACGTTCCGACGTCGAGCCGGCTGACCACACCCTGCCGCTCGCTGGCCCCCGACGTCGAAATCCGATACCCCGCCGCCGCCAGCCCACCGAGCACGGTAGGCCCGGACCACCCCACGCTGGGATGGGCCGCGACGCCGGCCGGCTTGTCCACTACGACGATGTCGTCGTCGTCGTGGACGATGGTCATCCCCGGAACCGGCTCCGCGACCACCGCGAGCGTCGGACTGCCGTCGGCACCCGGAAGGGCCACCTCCAGCAGGTCGCCGGCGGCGACCCGGTCCGACTTGACTGCTGGACGATGGTTCAGCGAGACGTTCCCGGTTGCCGCGAGATCCGCGGCCTTGGTCCGGGAGAGACCGAATAGCCGCGCGATGGCCGCGTCGACGCGCTCACCCTCGAGGCCGTCAGGGACGAAGAGCGTCCGCGGGTCAGGTGTCATGCTCGGCGGCCTCGTGGCGGCCGGACTCCCGTGTCTCCCGGGTCCCGTCGACGCCTCGGCCGGTGAGCGCCAGCAGCCCGATGAGGACCGCGGCGCTGACGATGGCGATATCGGCGATGTTGCCGATGAACCACCCGTTGTAGTTGAGGAAGTCGATGACGTGTCCCCGGCCCAGGCCCGGCTCGCGGACGATCCGGTCGGTGAGGTTGCCGAGCGCGCCGCCGAGCAGCAGCCCGAGCGCCCAGGCCCACCCAACGGACCCCAGTCGGCGGCTCACTCTGACGACGACGACGAGGACCACGACGGCGATGATGGTCAGCACCCACGTGTTGCCGGTCCCGATCGAGAACGCGGCGCCCGGGTTGCGGATCAGCTCGAGCCGGAGGAACGACCCGAGCAGGTCGCGTGGCTCGGCGTCGGTAAGGGCGCGCACCGCCCCCCACTTGGCGAGTTGGTCCAGCAGGTACGTGACGACGGCGATCCCAGCCAGCAGGAGGAACAGCCGACGACGCCGGGCGGGGGTAGGCCCGGGCGGGGTCACCGGAGGGGTATGCGTCGAGTCGGCCTGCGAGTCGGTAAGCGAGTCCGTATGCGAGTCGGTGTGCGAGTCGGTATGCGCCGGATCGGCGGGGTCGAGCGGGTCCTGCTGTGCGGGCGTGGCGGGGATCAGCGGTGCTCCTGCCTCGTCTTGCATGCGAGGCACAGAGTCGCCCTCGGCGCCGCCTGCAGGCGCATCTTGCCGATCGGGTTGCCGCACGACTCGCAGATTCCGTACGTGCCGTTGTCGAGCCGCTCGAGCGCGTGCTCGACCTGGTCGAGCTTGTCGCGAGAGTTCGCGACGAGGCTCATCTCGTACTCCCGGCCGAAGATGCTCGCGCCGGCGTCAGCCTGGTCGTCTCCGGCACCCTCACCGGCGTCGCGCATGAGGCCCTGGAGGTCGTGCTCGGCGATCTCGAGATCGGCGTGCGCCCGCGCCCGCTCGGCTTCCAGTTCCTCACGGATCTCGCGCAGTTCCTTGGCGGTCCACGGCTTCTCCGTCGTGCCGACCCGAAGGGTGGCGGTCGTCGTCGCCGTGGCGCTGGCGGCCGTAGTGGCTTTGGCCATCCGGGTGGACGACGGAGCCGGAGCGGATCGGGCGCCCGTCTCCTTGCTCGGCGTGACCGCGGCGGGGGTGCGCGTTGCCGCGGCGTTCGTCGCGGCGGCGCCCTTCGCCGCGGCGTTCGTCGCGGCGGCGCCCTTCGCCGCGGCGCGCTTGGCGGCAGAGGCCTTGGCAGGGGTGCTCTTGGCCGCGCTGCTCTTGCCCGTGCTGCTCTTGCCCGCGCTGCTGTTGGCCGCAGTGGACTTTCTTGTCGCGCTCTTAGCCGTGGCGCTCTTGGCCGCAGCGGTCTTGGCCGCGGTGCTCTGGGCGGCCGGGCTCGTCGCCGCCCGCTTCGTCGCGCCGCTCTTGGCCGCGGTGCTCTTCGCTGCCGTGCTCTTTGCTGTCGAGCTCTTTGCTGCCGTGCTCTTTGCCGCCGCCCGCTTCGTCGCGCCGCTCTTGGCCGTGGCGCCCGTCCGGCCACGCGTGGTTGCGGTCTTGCTGGGCGCCGCTTTGGCGGTTGCCTTCCTGGCGGTGCCCTTCGCGGCGCTCGTGGTCACGCTTATGGCCGCCTTCTTGGCCGCGCTCTTCCCGGCTGTCTTCGGCGTGGTGGCCGACTTCGTGCTAGCGGCCTTGGTCGTGCGGGCTTTGGTCGTGCCCGTCGAGGCCGTTGTTCCCGTGCGGGCCGCCGACCGAGCGGCCGGGGCGGCAGCCGACCGCGCCGCGGACGTCGTCCGGCCCCCTGGGGACGAGACGGAGCTCCTTGTGGCTGCCATGGCGTACCGGCCCCTTCTGGGGTAGGGATCCTCGAAGATGGTCGGGGCGAGGATAAGCCTCGCACCCGCCGACTCCAAACGCGGCTCACCGCACGGGACGACACGATGTCCCGCACACCGCCCGACTCCTCACCCCAACCTTCGAGGTGAAGTAGACGGTTACCCTCTAGCCGTCCTGCGACACGGCGTCGGTCAGCGGCGCTCCGCCTGACTGGCGACCTGACCGTTGACCTCGGCGTTCTCCGGCCGCGGCCCCTCGCCGCCCTCGCGGGGCTCGATTCCCCCGGTGTGGTCCAGCTCGTCGAGCTGCCCCTGCAGGTAAGACTTCAGCTGGGTGCGATAGGTGCGCTCGAACCCACGGAGCTGGTCGATCTTCTGCTCGAGCAGGTTCTTCTCCTGATCGAGGTCCGCGAGCAAGGCGGCGCGCTTCTGCTGGGCTTCGGCGACCATGCCGGTCGAGCGCTCCCGGCCCTCGGTGATGAGCTCCTCATGGCGGCTCTTGGCCTCGGCCAGCAGCCGGTCGTGCTCGGCCTGCGCGTTCGACACCAGCTTGTCGTGCTCCGACTGGGCCGAGGCCATGAGCTCGTCGTGCTTGGCCTGACCCTCGGCGAGGAGCTGGTCGCGACGCGCCTCGCCTTGGCCGACGTGCTCGTCGTGCACCCGCTGGGCCAGCTCGATGAGGGCCGCGGCGCTGGTGCCCCCGGCCGCTCCGGCCGCCACCGCCCGCAACGCTCCGGTGTCGGCGACGCCCTCCGCCTGTGCGGTCTTGGCCGCTTCCGCCGCCTGGGCCTCGGCCGCGGCAGCGGCTTCCGCCGCCCGGCGTTCGGCCTCTCCGGCGCGTGCCTCGGCGTCCTCAGCCCGCCGGCGGGCCTCCTGGATCGACTGCTCCGCCTGCTGAGCCCGGCCCTGCGCGTCGGTCGCACTCTGCTGCACCGAGCGCAACTCGTTCTCCAACTGGACCACATGCTGCTCGGCCTTGGCCCTCGCCTCGCTCTCGGAGCGGGCTCGCCCCTCGGCCAGGTCGAGCCGCTCCTGGACGGATGCGTCGATGGCTCCCTGGCGGTCCTTCACCTGCGCTTCCGCCGCTGCGACCTCCGCCTGCGCCCGGGAGAGCCGCTCTCCGACCTCCCGCTCACGGGCCTCGGCCTCCGCCAAGCGGCTCCGGACGTCGTTGAGCCGCCGCTCCTGCTCCTCGAGCAGCGCCGGATCCACGGACCCCTGTTCCTGGACCAGCTGGCTCGAGCGCGACTGGCACTCCTCGAACTGGTGCTTGAAGTCGTCCCGCTGAGCCGTCAACGCCCGCATCTCAGCCACGACGTCGTCCAGGAAGTCGTCGACGTCACGCTCGTCATAGCCCTTCCGGAATTGAGTCGTCTGGAAGTGCTTGTTGAGGATCTGCTCAGGCGTCAAAGCCATGGGGGTACCACCTTGTTCTTGGACCGGGGCCGGCTGGTAAGGGTCCGTTCCCGGGCAACGTTATCGAACCGAAACGGCACGACCAACCTCACGGACCGGAGCGGACCTTCTCTACCGGCCCGCACGATCGGTCGAATTCACGCTCACCAGCGCGTTCACGGGAAGCGGATGGTCATGAGTAGGGACGTAATGACCATGAGGACGAGGAACGCAATGTCGATTCGCATGCCGCCGAGATTGATGGACGGGATGACCTTTCGAAGCAGCCGCAGCGGCGGATCGGTGACCGTGTAGACCAGCTCCGCGACCACCAGGACGGCACCCTTGGGCCGCCAGTCCCGCGACAGCACCTGCACCCAGTCGAACACCAGCCTCCCGATGAGCGTCAGGAAGAAGAGGAACACGACGGTCGAGAACACCGTGCCGATGGCGCGCATACGTCAAGTCTCGCTGATGGTTCCTGTGGAACCGGCGTCCGGGGGCTATCGGCTGCTGTGAGCGGTATGCGCCAGGCCCTCGGGTGGCGCCTACGACTGGTTGAAGAACCCGCGGCCGGTCGGGCTGTCCTCCGCCTCCTCGGTCGCGACTTCGACGTGCGCCGGTGACAGCAGGAAGACCTTGGAGGTGACTCGCTCGATGGCGCCGTGAAGTCCGAAGACGAGACCGGCGGCGAAGTCGACGAGCCGTTTGGCGTCGGCGTCGCTCATGTCGGAGAGATTCATGATGACCGGGGTGCCGTCGCGGAACGACTCACCGATCGTCTTGGCCTCGTTGTAGGTGCGCGGGTGGATCGTCGTGATCCGGCTCAGTGGACCCACCTCCGGTTCACGGACCAGACGGGCCACCGGCGCCGGCCGGCGCGGCAGCTGGGTGACGGCCGCTCCGGTCTCAGAGCGCTCTGACACGGAGCGCTCCGAGCGCTCCGAGCGCTCCGAGCGCTCGGGTGTGCGGCGCCGGTCGTCGTCGTAGTCGGCAGCGTCGTCGTGGCGGTCGTCGTCGTAACGGTCATCGTCCTCAGCCAGCCCGAGGTACACCATCGTCTTGCGAAGCGCACCAGCCATCTGGAACTCCCTTGGTCGTGCCGTGACATCGTGCGGTCAGCCGTCCTCCTCAGCGACGTTAGCGAAGCGGCGGACGCGATCCGAGGATTGCGCTGCCGACACGCAGGTGTGTCGCCCCGTGCCGGACGGCCGCCTCGAGGTCCTCGCTCATGCCGGCGGAGACCCACGTCGCCTCCGGATGATCGGTGTGTATGCGCGTCGCCACCTCCCACAGGCGGGCGAAGGCGGCGTCGGGGTCACCTCCCAGGGGCGCCACCGCCATCACTCCGCCGAGGTCGAGCGCCGGCTCGCCGGCGATCAGGTCGGCGAGCGCCGGGACGTCCTCCGGAGCAGCACCGCCGCGGCCGGGGGCGTCGTCGAGGCTGACCTGGACGAGGACGCTCGGGCGACGGCCCTGACGGTCGGCCGCCATGCCCAGCGCCCGGACGATCTTGTCGCGATCCGCGGTGTGGACAACGTCGGCGTATGAGACGACCGAGGCCGCCTTGTTGGACTGCAGCTGCCCGATGAAGTGGCGGCGCAGACCGGTGCCGTCGATGAGCGGGTCGGTGAGCTTCGCGCGGGCCTCCTGGTCCCGGTTCTCCCCCACGTCGCGGACGCCGAGCTCGGCGAGCAGACGCAGGTCGGAGACCGGGAAGAACTTGGTGACCACGACCAGCCCGACGCTGCTCGGGTCGCGTCCGGCTTCGGCGCAGGCCTTGGCGATCCGGGCGTGCACCTCCTCCAGACCGCGGGCGATCTGGTTGCGGCGGGCGTCGCCGGTCGTCACGACGAAGTCTGCCGAAGCAGCCGGACCACACCGGCGAATCGGCGGGTCGTGCGGTCCCGACGGTAGGAAAAGAGGTCTGGGCTCTCTCGCGTGCACCCAGCTACCCAGGTCACGCGGAGCCCGCGTGCCGTGAGCTGGTCGACCACGCCGGCCGCCACGTCGATGGCCGGTGTCCCGGTCCAGGACACGGTGGCGCTCGGCGCGCTGACCGCGGCGGCCTCGGCCCGCATACGCTCCGGAACCTCGTAGCAGCGTCCGCAGACCGACGGGCCAACGACCGCCACGGTGTCCCTCGGCGTGGCACCGACGTCGGTGAGGGCGTCGACCGCCCGGTCGACGACACCGGAGACCATCCCTGGCCGGCCGGCGTGAACCGCGCCGACGAGACCGGCGACCGGGTCGGCCAACAGCACCGGCACACAGTCGGCGGTCAGCGCGCCGAGCGCCAGGTCGTCGCAAGCGGAGACGACGGCGTCGGCGGTCGGAGCGTCGCCGTCCCACGGCCCGTCCGCGACAACGACGTCGCAGCCGTGGCACTGGTTGAGAAAGAGCAGCCGTTCCCGCGGTAGTCCGAACGCCGTCGCGACGGCGGTGCGGTTGGCCTCCACGGCGTCCTTCGCGACCGGGTCGGCCGACCGACCCCCGAGGTCCAGCTCGTCGAATGGTGCACTGCTGTGGGCCTGGCGCCCGGTGAACGCGAACCGTACCCCCCTCCGGCCGGGTGCCGCCGCGAGCTCGGAGGTCCAGAAGAACACGGCGGCCATCCTCCCAAAGCGCCCGCCGACCCACCCTCCCAACCTTCCGGACTCACGTTGTTCTCGATATCGCCGGCTCCCATGGCCCCGATGTCACAAGAACGTGAGTCTGGAAGCGCGACACAGCGCCGGGCCCATCAGGCCCGACGCTGTGTCGGAGGTGCGGCTGGTTCGTGCTGCTACTTGAGGAAGTCCGGTACGTCGAGGTCGTCAGCGTCGTCGAACGTCACCGTGTGCGGCGGCCGATGGACCGGCTGGACCGCCGGCCGAGGCCCAGCCTCCGCAGCGCCGGCCCCCGAACCGGCCGGTGCGGCCGCCGGCACCGGGTCGGGCTCGTGTCTCACCGGCTGCACAGGCTGAACCGCGGGTCGCGGGCCAGCCGGGCTCGGATGGGCGCCGTTGGTCGAGCGGCCGTTGGTCGAGGCGCCGTTGCTGGTCGCCGGTCGGGTGCTGGACGCGCTCTGGAAGCCGCTCAGGCTGCGCTCCTCACCGCGCTTGGACGGACTACCACCGTCGAACCCGGCCGCGATCACGGTGACCCGCACTTCGTCGCCGAGGGCGTCGTCGATGACCGCGCCGAAGATGATGTTGGCCTCCGGGTGGGCTGCCTCCTGGACCAGCCGGGCCGCCTCGTTGATCTCGAAGAGGCCGAGATCGGAGCCCCCGGAGATCGACAGGAGAACGCCGTGAGCCCCGTCGATGCTCGCCTCGAGCAACGGCGAGGAGATGGCCAGCTCCGCGGCCTGGACCGCGCGGTCCTCGCCGCGGGACGAGCCGATGCCCATGAGCGCCGATCCGGCGCCCTGCATCACCGACTTGACGTCGGCGAAGTCGAGGTTGATGAGTCCGGGCGTCGTGATGAGGTCGGTGATGCCCTGGACGCCGGACAGCAGAACCTGGTCGGCGCTGCGGAACGCGTCCATCATCGAGACGTTCCGGTCGCTGATCGACAGCAGCCGGTCGTTGGGGATGACGATCAGGGTGTCGACCTCGTCACGCAACCCGCCGATGCCCGACTCCGCCTGGTTGGCGCGTCGCCGGCCCTCGAAGGTGAATGGCCTCGTGACAACACCGATGGTGAGGGCGCCCAGGCCACGGGCGATCCGCGCGACGACAGGCGCACCGCCGGTACCCGTCCCGCCGCCCTCTCCGGCCGTGACAAAGACCATGTCGGCCCCCTTGAGGACCTCCTCGATCTCCTCGGCGTGGTCCTCGGCGGCCTTCTTGCCCACCTCGGGGTCGGCACCCGCGCCGAGCCCGCGGGTGAGCTCACGGCCCACGTCAAGCTTGACGTCGGCGTCGCTCATCAGCAGCGCCTGGGCGTCGGTGTTGATGGCGATGAACTCGACGCCCTTGAGGCCGACCTCGATCATCCGGTTGATGGCGTTGACGCCGCCGCCGCCGATGCCGACGACCTTGATGACGGCCAGGTAGTTGTGCGGGTCTGCAGCCACGAGCGTGGGCCTTCCTCAGCGAGAAATATCGGTCGTTTTCGTCTCGGTGTGTCGCGAAGCCTAAATGTCTACCTGATGGTTAGATCACCGTTCGGGTCTCGCTTGGTGCCCGACGGTATGCCGTTGCTTCCGCTCGATCAAACAACGCGGCGGCGTGTCCTTGACCTTGTCGGGAGATTGACCCTGCCCTCCCACCGACATCGCGACCTTCGCGGCGAATGAGACTGATGTGACGGCCTTCACCGAGTGATCGGCGTGTCCGGGGCGCTGACGTCGACGACCGCCGGGTTGGTCTTCAGGAGCACCTCGAGGATGGCCAGTTTTTTCGGGCCGTCCGCCAGTCCGCCCCACACGACGCTGACCTTGCCCAGCTGGAGCGTGACGAGGTCGGCGCTCGTCACCGTGACACCGGACACCTGCGCGCGGCGCTCCGGCGACAGCAGCTCCAGTACCGAGATGGCGGCCTGCACTCCCTGGGGATCAGGGGAGTCGGAGGCGGCATTCACCTCAGCCACACCGGGCGGCAGCGTGGTCACCGTCTCGAACGGCATCCCCGAGGCGTCGACCACCTGGAGCTGACCTTGAGGGTTCTTCACGGCGAGCACCGGCACCTTGCGCTGTACGGACACAACCACGGTGGTCGGCCACGAGCGGTTGACCGAGACCGACGCGATGGTCGGGATCCTCGCCACCCGCTCGGCGGCACCGCCGGCGTCGACCCGGGCCAGCGGCGTGCCGATCTGCACCGCGGCGGCCTCGGCGACCGCCTGTTGTTCGGCAGCGTCGGCGAGGCCGGTCACCGTCACGGTGCGCGTCGCGAGGACCGAGCTGAACCCCACCAACCAGACGAGCACCCCGACCAGCACCACCAGCGCGCTGACGACCGCGAGAACGGTTCGTGGCCGCCTCCGTACCGCGGCCGCCCGCCGCTCGAACCGAGCTTTCGACCGGTCGACGCCCGAGCGCCGTCCCCGGCCGCCCCCGGGCTGACCCTTGCGGCGCGTGGACTTGCCCGCGCGCGCCGTCCGGCGCGGCGCGGGCCGCGCGCCCGGAGCCTTGTCGAGGACCTGCCCCGACCGTGCCCCCCCGGTGAGCCATTTCGGTCGGCCGCTCATCACCGGTCCTCTTCGGTGGACCCGTTCCCGGTGGACCTGTCTCGGCCCAGATCACCCTGGTCGAGCCGGAGAAGCACCTCCGGCCCGATCATCGTCACGTCACCGGCTCCCACCGTGAGCAGCAGGTCACCCGGCCGCAGCAGCTCGGCGACGAAATCGGGAACGGCCGCCCAGGACGGCACGTAGTGCACCTCGGCGTCGGAGCGGGCCGCCCGGACCGCCTCGGCGACCAGGCGGCCGGAGATCCCCGGCTGTGGGTCCTCACGGGCCGCATACACGTCCATCACCACGACGACGTCGGCCGCCGCGAGACTGGCACCGAGCTCGCGCGCGAAGTCTCGCGTCCGCGAGTACAGGTGCGGCTGGAAGACGACGACGAGGCGCCCCGGCCCGGCGTCCTCGAGGAGCTGTCCCGCGGTCGTGACCACAGCGGCCACTTTCCCGGCGTTGTGCGCGTAGTCGTCGACGACCTGCACGCCGGCGGCCCGGCCCTTGGGCTCGAACCGCCGGCGCGTCCCCGTGAACGACGCCAGCCCGGCGAGCACTGGCTCGGGCGGCTGGCCCAGACCGGCCGTGGCCGCGGCGAACGCCGCGGTGGCGTTGAGGACGTTGTGGTGACCCGGGACGAGGAGACGCAGCGAGTGCTCGACCCCGTCGGCTGTGACGACGGCCGACCAGGCCAGTCCGCGGTGCGCCTCGCCGGTCACGCGCACGTCGGCGTCCGCGGACTCGCCGTAGGTCAGCACCCTGATCCCCTTCGCGCGCGCGTGGTCCGCCAAGGACCGAGCGCCCGGATCGTCCGCACAGGCGACCAGCAGGCCACCGGGCGCGATGGTGCCCACAAAAGCCCGGTATGCCTCTTCGACGGTCGCGAGGTCCCCGTAGAAGTCGAGGTGGTCCGGTTGCACGCTGGTGACGACGGCGACTTCGGGCCCGTAGACGAGGAACGAACCGTCGCTCTCGTCGGCTTCGACGACGAAGATGTCACCGGTGCCGAGGTGCGCGTTCGTCCCGTGCTTCGCCAGCTCGCCACCGACGGCGAAGGAAGGGTCGACGCCGCAGGCCTGAAGGGCGACGGTCAACAACGACGTCGTGGTCGTCTTGCCGTTCGCGCCGGCGATGGCCACCCGTCGGGAGCCAGCCATCGTGGCGGCGAGCGCCTGGGCGCGGTGCAGGACGGGGATGCCCTTGGCGCGCGCCGCTCGCAGCTCCGGGTTGGTGTCGCGGATGGCCGACGAGATGACGACGGTGTCGGCGTCGTCGACCAGGGCGGCCTCGTGGCCCACGTGCACCGAAGCGCCCTCCGCCGCGAGGGCGTGCAGCAGCGTGGACTCTCGGGCGTCCGAGCCGCTCACCGGTATCCCCTTGGCCAGCAGGATCCGTGCGACTCCGGACATGCCGGCCCCGCCGATCGCCACGAAGTGGACGCGACCCAGATCCTCCGCGGCCGGTACCTCGGCCAGGAAGTCGAACCTCGCCTGGGGCAGCGTCATCGCGGCTCACCTGGCCCTCCAGCCCAGCTCGCCCTTCGGGACCGTCGCGCGGCATACGCCCGGTGGACCATCTCGGCCAGAGCCTCGTCGGCGTCGCGCTGGCCGACCGACGCCGCCGCCGCGCCCATGGACTGCAGCCGCTCGCCGTCCGCGGCAAGCGGGACGACGTTGTCGGTGATCCACTCCGGTGTGAAGGAGGCGTCGTCGACGAGAAGCCCGCCGCCCACCGCGAGGACGTCGGCCGCGTTGAACCGCTGCTCGCCGTTGCCGATGGGCAGCGGTACGTAGACCGCCGGGAGTCCCACCGCGGTGAGCTCGCATACTGTGTTGGCGCCGGACCGGCATACGACGAGGTCGGCGGCCGCGTAGGCCAGCTCCATCCGGTCGGCGTAAGGAACGACGACATACGGGGCCCCGACCTCGGGCCGCTCGGGCTCGAACTCCTTGCCGGTACCGCTCAGGTGCAGCACCTGCAGGCCGGCGGCGCTGAGCTCGCCCGCCCGCGCGGCGAACGACGTGTTGAGCCGTTGTGCGCCAAGGGACCCGCCGGTGACAAGGAGAGTCGGCCACTGCGGGTCGAGGCCGAACGCCGCCATCCCTTCCTGGCGCCGCGCGGCGCGGTCGAGCTGCGAAACCTCACGGCGCAACGGCATCCCCACCACCGTGGCGTGCGGGAGGACCGTGCCTCGAAAAGTCGTCGCGACGAACGGCGTCATCCGGGCGCCGACGCGGTTGGCCAGGCCGGCTCGGGCGTTCTGCTCGTGGACGACGATGGGTATGCGGTGCTGCCGGGCCGCGAGGTAGGCGGGCGTCGACACGTATCCACCGAAACCCACGACGACCTCCGCCTCGGTCTGGTCGATGGCCGTGCGCGCTGCAGCGACGGCACCCCGCAACGCACCGGGCAGTCGCAGCAGCGCGGGGTCGGGACGCCGAGGTAGCGGAACCCTTGGTACGTACCGCAGCTCGTACCCGCGCGCGGGGATGAGCCTCGCCTCCAGCCCGGTCTCGGTGCCCAGGGCGGTCACCTTCACCTCGGGATCGCGGCGACGCAGGGCGTCGGCGACGGCCAGGAGCGGCGAGACATGACCGGCCGAGCCTCCCCCGGCCAACAGCACCGAGGAGGGCCCGGCCGCCGCGTCCATCAGCGTTTCCTGCGACTCGGCAGTACCGCGAGCGACCTGCGGACGACACCGGGCCGCGCGGAGAGGACCGCGCGGGCACCGGGCTCGCTGCGGGCGAAGGAGAGGAGCATGCCCAGAGCGAGCAGCGTTGTCACGAGGGCGGATCCGCCGGCCGATACGAGCGGTAGCGGGATACCGATCACGGGCAGCAGTCCGATCACCGCACCGATGTTGATCATGGCCTGCAGGAGGATCCAGGCCATCACGCCGGCCGTCGCGATACGGACGAACTGGTCGCGCGACCGCTGCACAAGCCGGAAGCACGCCCAGCCGAGCAGCGTGAAGAGGACGAGGATGACCAGCGTGCCGGGTAGTCCGAGCTCCTCGCCGATGATCGCGAAGATAAAGTCGTTGTGAGCCTCGGGAAGCCAGCTCCACTTCTCCTTGCTGGCCCCCAGACCGACACCCCACAAGCCGCCGTCGGCCAACGCATACAGACCGTGGATGGACTGGTAGCAGGTGCCGTCGCTGGTGTCGCAGTTGCCCAGCCACGAGGTGATGCGGTCCATGCGGTTCTCGTTGGTCACCACGAACCCGGCGGCGATGACGGCAAACACCCCGGCGGCGAGGGCGAAGAACCGCCCCGGGACCCCCGAGACAAAGAGCAACGCGGCGACGATGCCGATGAGTACCAACGCCGTCCCCAGGTCGTGACCGACGAGCACGAGGCCGAGGGTCACGAGGACGATCGGAACGAGGAACGGGATGACGACGTGCTTGAGACTGCCGAGCAGCCGCCGCTTTCGCGCGAGCAGGACGGCGCCGACGAGGATCAGTCCGAGCTTCACGAGCTCCGAAGGCTGCACCTGCACGCCGGGCACCAGCCGCACCCAGTTGCGGTTGCCGTTGACCGAGATGCCGAACGAGGTGAAGACCAGGCACTGGAGGACGAGCGCAGCGAGCAGGGCGGGCAGCGCGAGTCGCTGGTACCACCGCACCGGGAGATGCGCTGCGACGACCGCGCCGACGACGCCAATGGCGGCGTACTTCGCCTGGTCGAGGAAGACGCTGAACGCGGAACCGTCGTCGCGGTAGGACGTGATCATCGACGCCGACAGGACCATGACCAGGCCGATCAGGACGAGGATGACCGTGGTCCCCAGCAGAACGTAGTAGGAGGTGACGGGCGACTCCAGTCGGGCGAGGAAGGGCAGCGCCCGGTGCAACAGCCCGGAGCCATCGGCCGCGGGCGCACGACCGGCCGGCGCCGATGCCGACCGTGCGGGCGGCCGAGTCACCGTGCTGGTCATCGACCTTGGCCCTCGGCCCAGCGACGCACCGCCGCCTCGAAGGCGTCGCCGCGCGCACCGTAGTGGGCGAACATGTCCATGGAAGCAGCCGCCGGCGCGAGCAGCACGACGTCGCCCGGCCGCGCGAGCTCCGCCGCCCGGGCGACGACGTCGTCCATCACGTCGACTCCGGCCCGGTCCATCACGTCCACAGTTTCCGATGCCCCGACGTCCACGACCGGGACGTCGGGCGCGTGTCGGGCGAGCGCCTCGGCGATGCGCATCCGGTCCACGCCGAGCAGCACCACCCCCCGCAGCCGCGGCAGTACCGCGATGACCAGCTCGTCGAGCTGCGCGGCGTCGGCGCCCTTGAGAAGTCCACCGGCGATCCACACGACGCTCTCGAAGGAGCGGAGCGACGCCGAAGCCGCGTGCGGGTTGGTGGCCTTGGAGTCGTTGACGAACCGGATCCCGTCGACCGTCGCCACGTCGGCGATCCGGTGAGGGTCCGGCCGGAAGGCCCGCAAGCCGTCGCGGACCGACAGCGGACCGACCCCGTACGCCCGGGCCAGCGCCGCAGCGGCCAGAGCGTTCGCGACGTAGTGGGGGGCGATGGTCGGCGCGTCACCCTGCAGGTCGTGGAGCGTCCCGAGCTCAGCCGCCGAGTGCTTGCGGGTCTCGACGAACGCACGGTCGGCCAGGACGTCGTCGACGAGGCCGACCATCGACGGCGCCGGGACGCCGAGCGTGAACCCGATGGCGCGGCAGCCCTCCACGACCTCGGCCTCCATGACCAGCTGCTCGGTCAGCGGGTCGGCCACGTTGTAGACGCAGGCGATGTGCGTGTGCTGGTAGACCCGGCCCTTGGCGCGCAGGTACTCCTCGAACGAGCCGTGCCAGTCGAGATGGTCGGGAGCCACGTTGAGACAGGCAGACGCGACGGCGGAAACCGAGCGCTGCCAGTGCAACTGGAAGCTCGACAGCTCAACGGCGATGACGTCGAACGGCTGAGGATGCAACACCGCCTCGAGGATCGGGGTGCCGACGTTGCCGGCGCTGGTGGCCCGCAGTCCAGCGGCTCGGAGAATCGACGCCAGCATGTTGACCGTAGTCGTCTTGCCGTTGGTGCCGGTCACGGTGAGCCAGGGCGCGGCGCCGTCCTTGGCCCGCATCCGCCAGGCCAGCTCCACCTCTCCCCAGACCGGGATGCCGCGGGCGGCCGCCTCGAGCAGCATCGGCTGGTTGGGCCGCCACCCCGGCGAGGTAACCACGAGGTCGACGTCCTCGGCCGGCATACCCGCCGTGTGCTGTTCGCCCTGAC
>JBKPKI010000050.1:0-2861 GCA_046731055.1 Actinomycetota bacterium
GTCCTGCAGGCCAAGGGCGTCGTCATGCGGTTCGGCGGACTCACCGCCGTCAATGACGTCGACCTGGAGGTTCGCGAGGGCGAGATCGTGGGCCTCATCGGCCCCAACGGTGCCGGCAAGACGACCTTCTTCAACTGCCTCACGGGGCTCTACAAGCCCACCGAGGGTGAGGTCACTTTCAAGGGCGCCGTCCTGCCGCCGAAGCCGCGGAAGGTCGTGCTGGCCGGTATGGCCCGCACGTTCCAGAACATCCGGCTGTTCGGCAACATGACCGCGCTGGAGAACGTCATGGTGGGGCGGTACTGCCGCACGTCGGCCGCCGGCTTCACTTCGATCATCCGCGGCCCGAAGTTCCGACGCGAGGAGGCGGAGACGCGAGCCCGGGCCCAGGAACTGCTCGAGTACGTAGGGCTCGGGAAGTCGAGCGAGTTCCTCGCCCGCAACATGCCCTACGGCGACCAGCGGCGCCTGGAGATCGCCCGGGCGCTGGCCACGGACCCCCAGCTCCTCCTCCTCGACGAGCCGACCGCGGGCATGAACCCGCAGGAGACCCGTCAAGCCATGGACCTCATCTTCAAGATCCGCGACAGCGGGATCGCCGTCGTCGTCATCGAGCACGACATGCGGTTCATCTTCACGCTCTGCGACCGAGTCCTCTGCCTGGTCCGCGGAGAGACCCTCGTCCAGGGCACCCCCAGCGAGGTGCAGTCCGACCCGAGGGTCATCGAGGCCTACATCGGCACCGGCGACGAGGAGGACCAGGAGGCCGCTGAGGTCGAGCGGGAGCTGGAGGAGCTCGACAAACGCTTCCCCGCCGAGCATCCCGAGGACGCGAGTCGGACCACCGACTATCCCCACGACGTGATGGGTCGCACCGAGGGCGAAGGAGATCGGCGGTGACGGCCATGCTCGAGGTCCGCGACCTGCGGGTGTCGTACGGGAAAATCGAGGCGGTCAAGGGGATCAGCTTCTCAGTCGGCGAGGGCGAGGTCGTCACGCTCATCGGCACCAACGGGGCCGGCAAGACGACGACGCTGCGGACCATCTCTGGCTTACTACGACCGAGCAGCGGCAGCATCAGCTTTCAGGGCAAGCCGATCCAGGGCACGGCGGCCCACGACATCGTCGCCCTGGGCATCGCTCACTCGCCCGAGGGGCGCCGCATCTTCCCCCGGCTCACCGTTGAGGAGAATCTCGTTCTCGGCGCCTTCGCGCGCAAGGACCAGGCTCAGATCCGCACGGACCTGAAGGCCGCATACGACCTCTTCCCCATCCTCGGGGAGCGCTCGAAGCAGCCGGCCGGCACGTTCTCCGGCGGCGAGCAGCAGATGCTCGCCATGGGCCGGGCCATGATGAGCCGGCCGAAGCTGCTCATGCTCGACGAGCCGTCGATGGGCCTGTCGCCGCTGATGATGCAGCGGATCATGTCGACCGTCCGAACCCTGCAGTCTCAGGGCACCACGATTCTTCTCGTCGAGCAGAACGCTCAGGCCGCGCTCAAGCTCGCCGACAAGGGATATGTCCTCGAGGTCGGCAGCATCGTGCTCCACGGCAGTGGCAAGGAGCTGCTGGCCAGCGACGACGTGCGCAAGGCTTACCTCGGCGAGGACTGATCCGCCCTCGATCTCCGACCGGACTCAGACCCTTCGGGGGGCTTATCCGACCGGACTCGGATCCTTCCGGGTTCTCGCGCGTCTCCCCCGATTTCCACGGAAGCATCTGCGTCCGGTGGCGCGGTGGGCGGCAAGATCTGAGTTCGGGGTCGAGAAGGAGGCGTCAGGGCAGCTCCTTCGACAGCAGGTCGCTCTGGTCGTTGACCGCCCACAGCCGCGCAACCCGACCGTCGCCGTCCACGTGGAAGATGTCCATTCCCCGCATGGTCACCTCCCGGCCGCTGGGGGGGACCGCGGCCGCGAGTCCGACCCACGGCCGGACGTGGCGGGCGCGGATCTCGAAGGCGAAGGCGAGGAACCCGTCCCCCTCGACGACGTCGTGGACGGTGGTGCGGCGGTCGGTGAAAGCAGCCGCCATGCCGGCAGCGCGGGCCACCAGGTCGGTCAACGGCACCGAGACGCCGTTGACCACCACCGGGTCCGTGTACACCGCGAGAAACCGTTCCACGGCGTCGTCCTGCTCAGCGGCGCCGTCGTCCCACAGCGCCAGGGCCCGCTCGACGAGAGGGTGCACCGCGCCAGCGTGCTCCCGGACGTGACGCTCCACAAGGTGCACCCGTCGACAAGCCGGCTCCGGGCGATGCGGCATCACGCTCTGCGCAGACCCTCGTGCCGCCGGGCCTCAGGCCGAGGTCCGGCGGGACGCCACCTTTCGTGCAGGGGCCGACTTCCTGGGGGTGGCCGTAGTGGCCGACGTCGTGCTCTTTGCGGTGCGCCGGCGGGTGCCGGCCGCGATGCTGGGCCGGACCGAGCGCACGCCGGCCCGCTCGATGACCGGAGCCAGGAACTGCCCGGTGAAGGAGTGCCCCATCGCGGCGACGTCCTCCGGCGTCCCCTCCGCGATGACCAGACCACCCCGCTTGCCGCCCTCGGGGCCGAGGTCGACGATCCAGTCGGCGCTCTTGATCACGTCAAGGTTGTGCTCGATGACGATGACGGTGTTGCCCTTGTCGACCAGACCCTGGAGCACCTCGAGGAGCTTGCGGATGTCCTCGAAGTGCAGGCCGGTGGTGGGTTCGTCGAGGACGTAGATGGTCCGCCCGGTCGACCGCTTCTGCAGCTCGGTCGACAGCTTGACCCGCTGCGCCTCCCCGCCGGAGAGCGTCGGTGCGGGCTGGCCGAGCCGGACATACCCCAGACCGACGTCGTTGAGCGTCGTCAGGTGCCGCGAGATCGCCGGGACCGCCG
>JBKPKI010000051.1:0-44079 GCA_046731055.1 Actinomycetota bacterium
GAGGACGCCGCTCAGCAGTGCCACGATCACCGGTTCGAGAGCGGTGCTTTCGAACGGCGCCAGCAACAGAACCATCACCAGGAGTACCAGGAGCACTTCATACCGGCCGGCGCCGCGGACGACCACCGAAGGACTCTCGGATGCGATGTGAGTCGTCACCGGCTGAGCTCCCCTGCGATGTCCTGCTGCATCAGTCGTTCGACCGTTGCCCTGCTGAAGTCCTGTCCCAGCAGGACCGCGAGCTTGGTCAGTGCCGCTTCCGGCGTCATGTCGTAGCCCGGGACGGCACCGGCGTTGATCAGCGCCGATCCGGTGGCGTACGCGCCGGGCTGAACCGATCCGCGTACGCATTGGGTCACGACCACCACGACGATTCCCTGACTCGTTGCGGTTTCGATCGCCGCCAGGAAGTCCCGATCCTCGGACGGTCCGTTGCCGGCACCATAGGCCTCGATGACCAGACCCTGCAGCGGTGGCTGGCAGAGGTTCGCGAGGATGGACGCCGAAAATCCGGGGAACAGCCGCATCGCGGCGACGTGCCCAAGCCTTCCGGCGGTCAATCTCGAACTGTTGTCGGGAGGGCGGAGGAGCTCCCGATGCACGACGATGTCGATGCCGATTTCCGCGAGCGGGGGAAATCGCGGCGAGTCGAAGGCATCGAGACCGGAGGCATCCATCTTCGTGGCCCGGTTGCCACGGAGCAGCACCTCCCCGAACAACAGCGTGACCTCGTGCAGCTCAGAGCGCGTCGCGACCTGAAGCGCCCCGATGAAGTTCTGGCGTCCGTCGCTGCGGATCCGGGTGATGGGGATCTGGGACCCAGTGACCACGACCGGCTTGCCGAAGCCCGGAAGCAGGAACGAGAGGGCGGACGAGGTGTACGCCATGGTGTCCGTTCCGTGCAGGACCACGAAACCGGAGTGGTCCGGCCGGCGTTCGTACAGGATCCGGGCGATCGTGCACCAATCCTCCGGGGTCGCATTCGCGGAGTCGATGGGGGGGTCCAGCTCGAGGAAGGAGATCGGCGCCAACTCGCCTCCCGAGTTCGCGACGATCCAGTCGAGGTAGGGACCGAGCGCGTTGGCGACCGGAGCATGGCCTGCCGCGGTGGGG
The DNA here is from genome assembly GCA_046731055.1 of Actinomycetota bacterium. GTDB lineage: Bacteria > Actinomycetota > Actinomycetes > Actinomycetales > Dermatophilaceae > Lapillicoccus. Next base: position 1,114 of record JBKPKI010000051.1, read on the forward strand.
ACCATTCCGATCGTGCCGCCGGTGTGCAGCACGAAGACACTGTCGCCCATGGCGCGAGGTCCCTACGTGCCGGATGCTTCCTTCGCGTCCCGTTCCAACGCCTCGGCATCCGCCTTGAGCTGCTTCTTCTCGAGCTTCTCGGCTCGCCGCATCTCGTGTTCGATCCGCGCCGCCATATCCGTCACGCCGACGACGATGAGGCCGGCCTCACCGGCGTCGAGCGACTCGCCGAGCTCCTTGAGATCCTGACGGCTCATACCCGCGACGGCATGGCCGGCCACCGCCCCCAGAAGCGCTCCGCCGGCGGTAGTGGCGACCAGGAGTCCACTCCCGATGGCGGCGAACGGGAAGAGCGCGATGACGAGGCCGGTGGCGAAACCCGCTCCGCCGCCGAGCACACCGCCCACGCGCGTGGGCGTCTCATGCTTCTTGGTGATCTTGACCTTGCCGTCGTCGCGGCGATGAATGACCGCCGCGTCGTACGCGTCCATGAGCCCTTCTCTCACATGGAGTTCGTGGACAAGGTCGTAGTCCGCCTCCGCAGACTCGCGGTCGCGATAGACGCCAACGATGACGTCAAACGTGTCGAATGCCATCAGAGAGGACCTCCAGTCCGTCGATCTCGAATCGCCTGGTGCGGTCACGCTAGCCGCGGACGCGGCGTTCCGACTCATCATCGATGGGTGACGACGAGCGGCGGTCCGTCCAGCCACAGTCGGTGCCGTTCTCCTGCCGGATCTGGGGGTGTTGGTTGCGGGCAGTCCGAGTGGAATGGCCGAGAAGTCGTGACACCTTTCTCCTCCATCGTGTCCTCCGTGGGCTTACCGGCAGGTTTCGGGGCCTCCTTGGTGATCACGGTGTGAACCATCGAGGACGTGTGACGTGGGTGCTGGCCACGGTGACCGCGGTCGTCTTCGCGGTCGCGGCCTGCAGCAGTGGTTCCGGAGACGCGACCGTGTCGGTCGCGCAGGCGCGGGTCACCGCCAAAGAGGCGGCGCTGACCACGGCCCAGGCGGAGGCCAAGGCGGCATCGGCGGCGTTCTGCGGAGCCACCCAGGCGTACATCACCGCTGTGGACCGTTACGGCGACGTCCTCAACGCCACCGCGCCGACGGTGGGTGACGTGACGAGCGCCGGGCAGGAGCTCCTGGTTCCCCGGCAGGAGGCTCTCGACGGCGCCGACGCGGCGATAAAGGCTCACCAGCAGGTTGTGGTCGCCGAGCAGGAGCTGGCGTCGGCGAAGGCGGCTCTTGAGGTCGCGAGGGGCCAAGGTCAGTCGACGACCCCGGTGCGCCCGTCCGAACCGACCTCGACGACTACCACGACACCGGCTCCGATGGTGCCCGCGACCACCACCAACCGAGTGAAGCAGGCCGAGTCCGACTTCCATACGGCGCAGGCAGGCATCACGCCGCAAACGCCCTTGGTCGAGGCCGCGCAGCGGTTCAATGCGGCGGCGGTTGCACTGGAGATGTCCTGGTTGAAGCTCTTTGCCGACGCAGGCTGCCTCACGGAGCCACAGCAGGAGGCCGCGCAAACCGCCGTGCACGACTACACCGTGGCGTTGCAGACCTCGCTCAGCGAGGCGGGCTACTACCAGGCCCCCGTCGACGGCGTCTACGGCCCGACAACGGTGCAGGCGGTGGAGGCGCTGCAGAAGGCACACGGTCTGCCCGTGACGGGAACGGTGGACAAAGCCAGCGCGTCCGCGCTGCAGGCGGATCTGCAGGCGAAGGGCGGCGCCGCCGCCCAGAAGGCCCTCGTCTCCACCGCGGCCGTGCAGCAGACGCTGAAGCTCGCGGGGTTCTGGGACGGGCCGGTCGACGGCACCTGGACGCCGGCCCTCACCGACGCCCTCAAGGCGTTCCAGTCGAAGCTGGGGGTCGAGCCGACCGGATCAGTCAATGCCGCCACGATCACCGCGCTCAACGAGTCCATCGCGACCGCGCGCACGGCGCTGTCCGCCACGAGCGCTCCGGCCAGTAGCTCGACGTCGGCGCTGCCCGCTCCGGCGCCGCCGACCGGCTCCAGCACCGCGGGCTAGCGGCTCGCGTGCTAGGAGCTACCGGCCTGCGGAATGTGGGTGACGGGGCCTAGGTTCGCCGTATGCCTGCCGACACCAAGGCCACCGCCACCGCCGTGCTGGTCGAAGGATTCGGCCGCACTCCCGACCTCGTCGACACCGCACTCGACGGCATGTCGGACGCCGACCTGACCCGGCGGGTCGACCCGGACGCCAACACCATCGCGTGGCTGGTCTGGCACGCCGCAAGGATGCAGGACGGTCAGATCACCAGCGCTGAGCGCCATCTCGGTCGTGGCGACGCCGAACAGGTGTGGACGGCTCAGGGGTTCGCGGACCGGTTCGAGTTCAGCGTCGGCGACCGGGAGGTCGGGTACGGCATGTCGTCCGCGGAGGTGGCCGGAATCGTGGCGCCCGCGCGTCTGCTGCGCGAGTACCACCAGGCCGTCAACGACCACACCCTCGCCTTCCTCGAGACCCTGGACGATAGCGACTACGCCCGGGTCGTCGATCGGCACTGGAACCCGCCCGTCACCCTGCTGGCCCGCCTGGTCAGCATCGAGCAGGACGCGGTTCAGCACCTGGGCCAGGCTGCCTATGTGCGAGGGGTGCTCCAGCGCACCTGACAACTCTGTGGTCCGAGCCTCGGCATGGCGCGGGGCGTCGCTCTCGCTTCACCGATTCGAGATTGCGCCAGACCGTGCCGTCCCGGCGACCGACGGTCACGCCTCAGGGTGCGCTACCGACGGCTCTCCGGTTCGCGGTCGCCTCCGCCGCAGCCAGTCTGCGAATCCTCGACGCGTCGAGCCTCCCGGTCCGACATCGCCACGGTCAGCCCGTGGGTCTGGACCCAGCTGAGGCAGCAGTTCGTACTGTCGGCTGTAGATGTCTACGAGGGAGAGCAGAAGCGCCGCGATCGGAACTGCCACCAGTGCTCCCGCCGCCCCGAACAGCGCGGCGCCGAACAGCACCGCCGCGAACCCTACGGCGGGGTGCATGTCGACGGCCTCGGCGCTGATTTTCGGCTCGATCGTGAGGTTCTCGATCTGCTGGTACACCAGGGCAAAGGCCAGCGCGAGGACGCCGTCGACCGGCTCGGAGCTCGCTAGCCCGACGATGACCGGCAGCGCGATCGCGATGTACGTGCCCACGGTTGGGACGAACTGAGAGACAACCCCGGTCCAGACGCCGAGTGCGAGCCAGTAAGGCATGCCGATGAGGAACAGGAAGATCGCCGTGAGCCCTCCGCAGATGGCGGCCAGGACCACTCGCGCGGCGACGTAGCCGCCGGTCTTCTTGACGGCCAGGCTCCACACGACGAGGAAGACCTCCTGCCTGTGCGGCGGTAGCAGATGTGCCACCCACCGCTGGAGTCGAGGAGCGTCGGCCGAGAAGTAGAAGATGAACAGGCCGATGCTGAAGAGCGAGAACACGCCGCCGAGGATCTGTATGAGCACACCGATGAGACCGCCGGCAACATCGACCCCCAAGGCGGCCAGCGTCTGCGGCGTGATCTGCAGGGACTGCAACAGAGCCTCGGCATCGAAGGTCGTCCCGAACGCTTGGTTGAGCCACGTGGCCAACGAGGCCAGCAGCGTGGGAATGCCCTGGATCAGGTTGACCGCCTGCGAGACGAGCAGGTTTCCGAACGCCGCCGTGAATACGACGGCGAAGACCACGACGCCGAGCATGACCACTCCGGTGGCCAAACCTCGTCGCATGTGCCGGGCGAGCCGGCTGACCGCGGGCTCCATGGCGATGCTCGCCAGCCAAGCCATGATGATCTGGAAGACCACCGACCCGCCGTCGTGCAGGACGAACGACCCGAACGAGTAGAAGACGATCAGGCCGATCACGGCGAGGCCGGGCCGCCAGAGGGACTGCGCATCCAGAGCGATGAGCGTCCGACGCGGCATCGGTTCAATCGCCGCCGAGGACGGCGACGATGGCGGCTCCGGGTCAGGCATACGCGTCCCGGGCCAAGCAGTCCATGAGGCTCCCGTCACTCGGCTCACCGGCAGGGTAGCGCCGGCCACAGCGCTCCAGCGGAACCATGAGGAAGACTCGCCGCCCGTCGTTGGCGAGGCCCCGGGGGAGTACGTGCACCCCGGGGCCTGATCCTGGCGGACGTCAGCTCACTCGCTGAACGCCTCGCGCAGCTTGGCCTCCTGGTCGTCGGAGAGGTTCGTGTGGACCAGCTCACCGTGCAGGCCGGCCTCCTTCAGCTCGGCGAAAACCTTGTCCTGGACTGCGTCACTGGTCATGACGAAAAGGGCCGACGTGCCGGGCGTGACCTGCTGACGCACACTGTCGATGAAGCTGTCGTCGATGCCGACGTCAGACAGCGAACCGGTCAAGGCCCCGGTCGCCGCGCCGACGGCCATTCCGAGGAGCGGGACGAAGAAGAGCAGTCCGAACAGCAGACCCCAGAAGGCGCCGCCGAGGGCGCCCGCGCCGGCCAGGTTGTTCAGCTGCCGGGTCTTCGGCTTCTTTTTGCCTTCTTCCCACACCACCGTTGCGGCGTCCAAGACCTTGATCAGCTCCTCCCGCTGAAGCCTTTGCAGAACTTGGACCATGCGCTCTGCGCTCGAGGTGTCGTTGAACTTCCACACGCTCAGGGTCGCCACCCGGGCACCTCCACTGTCGTCGACTGATCCGGCCCCACCGGCCGACCGATGTTACCGATCTTCACGGGTGCCCCAGGCCGGCTGCCTCACCCGTCCCGGGTGACCCGGGGTCTTCCACCGACTGAGCACAATGTCAGCTGGCCTACGCGCGTCGGGCGGCTCGACGACCGAGTGGGGGCCTCTCGGAAGGAGCCTGCGATGACGCTCACCCAGAAAACGGTGCGGGCTACCTCGCCCGACGGTCGGATGTTCCGGCTGGACCTCGGCGGAGACGACGGGTATGCGGTCGGAGACTTCGTAACGATCGTCGAGGAGTCTGGCGACCGGCACCTCGGACTCGTCGAGGTGCTGGACCAGCACGCCGAGGGCGGTGGCGTCGCGACCGGATCGATCCTTGGTGGCTGGCATGGCGCGTCCGTGGCCCGGCCGTTCACGTCGGCATCCGCGAGGCACACCGAGCCTGAGGTCCTCACGGACTACTACCGTGACGCATCGGCCGTCCTGGGCCTGGGCTCGATGGTCTCCGCTCCCGAGGTGACGGTGGGCCTCGTCCCGAAACGGCTGAACCGGCACACGTTCTGGTGCGGGCAGAGCGGGTCCGGAAAGACCTTCGCACTGGGTGTCGCGCTCGAGCAGATCCTCATGCACACTCGCCTGCCGGTCGTGATCTTCGACCCGAACGGCGACTTCGTCCGGTTGGGGGAGACCCGGCCCGGAGCGGACGAGGCGGAGAGCGCCGCCCTGGCCGGCCGTGACATCCGGGTGCTCCGGTCCGGTGACGGCCGGGATGCCTTGCGAATCCGGTTTCGGGACATGTCGATCCGCTCCAAGGGAGCAGTCTTCCGGCTCGACCCGCTCATCGACCACGAGGCGTTCAACGTTCTCGTGCGGTTGGGGCCGCAGCTGCAGGCCTCCGGTGTTGAGGAGGTTCTGGAAGGGCTCCGGACCGCTGACGACGTCGGCTCGCGGATCGTCTCCTCGCGGCTGGAGAACCTCGGCGTCACCGAATGGACCTTGTGGGCGCTGGACAAGCCCGCCGCTACCGACATCATCGCCGAACGTCCGGCGGCAACGGTGCTCGACATCGGATCGTTCGCGACTCAGGAGGAACAGCTCGCGATCGCCCTTGCCGTGTTCGAGGACCTGTGGCGGCGCCGCGAGGAGCGCCGGCCGGTCCTTCTCGTCGTCGACGAGGCGCACAACCTGTGTTCACCGGACCTGGAGTCCACCGCCGCCCGTGCGGTGCGTGACCTCATCATCCAGATTGCTGCTGAGGGCAGGAAGTTCGGACTGTGGCTCCTGCTCTCGACTCAACGGCCGTCCAAGATCCACCCACAGATCGTCTCCCAGTGCGACAACCTCACTCTCATGCGGATGAACTCGCCGAACGACCTCGCCGAGCTCGGCGACCTGTTCGGGTTCGTACCACGGGGGATGCTGGCGCAGTCGTCCCGGTTCAGTCAGGGCGAGGCGCTCGTCGCAGGCGGGTTCGTCCCGGCGCCGAGCATTCTCAAGTTCCGTGACCGAATCACGCAGGAGGGCGGGGTCGACGTCCCGGTGCCCATGCCCGACTGATCTACGCTCGCTGCCGTGGGCGAGGTCGTACGCGTTCGTCTCGACCTGGCCTACGACGGGACCGACTTCTCCGGATGGGCCGCCCAACCCGGGCGGCGGACGGTCGAGGCCGAGCTCTCGGCCGCGTTGACGACGGTCCTGCGCAGTCCGGCACCGGTACGACTCACGGTCGCCGGCCGCACTGATGCGGGCGTGCACGCGCGGGGGCAGGTGGTCCACGCCGATGTCGACGCGGACGCGTGGGCGCAACTACCGGGTCGCTCCGACCGGACGCCGGAGCAGGCACTCCGGTCCAGATTGGCCGGCGTGCTTACCGACGACGTGGTCGTCGCGCGGGTGTGCGTCACGTCGCCTGGCTTCGACGCCCGGTTCTCGGCGACGTCCCGTCGGTACCTCTATCGGCTCGCTGACGACGTGGCCACGCATGACCCGCTACGCCGGCGGGACACGGTGTGGATGCGTGGCCACCTGGACGCACGTGCGATGAACGACGCTGCCTACCTGCTGGTGGGACTGCACGACTTCGCTGCCTTCTGCCGGCAGCGGAAGGGCGCCACCACCGTGCGCACACTCCTGGCGCTCTCCTGGGAACGGGGTGTCGACGGTGTCCTGCGAGGAACGGTCGTCGCTGACGCGTTCTGCCACTCGATGGTCCGGTCGCTCGTCGGCGCCCTCGTGCCGGTGGGAGAGGGACGCCGGGACGTTGACTGGCCGGCGGCCGTGCTGGCCGGCGGGGTCCGTGACGCCCGCGTACGGGTCATGCCGCCGCACGGCCTCAGCCTCGAGGAGGTTACGTACCCGCCCGACGACCAGCTCGCGGCAAGGGCACTGGAGACGCGCGTGACCCGCATACCCGACTGAGCGTCAGATCCAGCGGCGCGTGTGCTTGCTGTACTCCTCGTAAGCCGCGCCGAACCGCTGCCGCAGGTATGCCTCCTCGCGCCGAATGACGTTGCGGTCGACGAAGCCCACGATCGCCGGGAGCGCGAGCGGCGCCCACCAGGTGCCGAGCAGGAGACTGCCACCCAGGTAGCTCACCGTAAGACCGAGGTACATCGGGTTGCGGGTGTACATCTAAGGTCCGGTGGTGGCCAGGGCCGACGCCGGGCGTCCCGGGATCATGGATGTCCCCTGCCCTTGGAAGGTCGTCACACCGGCGGCGCCCATGGCCTGCCCGGCGGCGACCAGGGCCCACCCCGCGCCCCTTCGCCACCCCGACCCGGGCATCCGCCACGGGACGAGTCGGTCGACCGCCCAGGCCAGGGCGATTGGTGCCGCATACACCAGCGGCGGTGGGACGTGAACATCGGCACCCGACTGGCTACTCGGTTCGGTCACGACAGTGACGCTAGCGCGGGTAATGCGGGTGACCCGGTGGCTCCGCTTTGTCACACTCGGTTCTTGTGGGACATGTCGACATCGCCGGAGTGTCCTTCTCCCTCCCCGACGGCCGGCCGCTGCTTCGGGACGTCTCGCTGCGCGTCGGCGAGGGCGCCAAGATCGCGCTGATCGGTCCCAACGGGACCGGTAAGACGACGCTGACTCGCATCATCTCCGGTGATGTGGTTCCCGACGAAGGCGCCGTCACGCGCAGCGGCGGGCTCGGCGTGATGCGGCAGTTCATCGGCCAGCTCCGCGACGACTCGACGGTGCGCGACCTGCTCCTCACGGTCGCGCCCGCCAAGGTCCGCAAGGCGGCCGCCGAGGTCGACGGCACCGAGCTGCTGATGATGGAGCACGACACCGAGGCAGTGCAGATGGCCTACGCGCAGGCGCTCGTCGACTGGGGCGACGCGGGCGGGTACGAGTACGAGACCCTCTGGGATACCTGCACGGTGGCGGCCTTGGGCATCCCGTTCGAGAAGGCGCAGTGGCGGCAGGTGACGACCCTCTCCGGCGGCGAGCAGAAGCGGCTGGTCCTCGAAGCGCTGCTGCGGGGGCCGGAGGACGTGCTGCTTCTCGACGAGCCGGACAACTACCTCGACGTCCCGGCCAAGCGCTGGCTCGAGGACCAGCTAGTGGCCTCGCCCAAGACCGTCCTCTTCGTCTCGCACGACCGCGAGCTGATGAACCGCGTTGCGACGCGCGTGGCGACCCTCGAACCCGGCGCCGCCGGGGCCACGCTGTGGGTACATCCCGGCCGGTTCACGACGTACGCGCAGGCCCGACTCGACCGCAACGCACGGCTCGAGGAGCTGCGAAAGCGCTGGGACGAAGAGCACGCCAAGCTCAAGGCCCTGGTCGTCATGTACCGGCAGAAGGCGTCGTACAACGACGCCATGGCCTCGCGACTACAGGCGGCGGTCACCCGTCTCGACAAGTTCCTGGAGGCGGGGCCGCCAGAGGCGGTTCCGCAGCGGCAGAACGTCCGTATGCGGCTGGCCGGCGGACGCACCGCCAAGCGTGCGGTGATCTGTTCGGGCCTTGAGCTGGTTGGGCTGATGAAGCCGTTCGACCTGGAGATCTGGTACGGCGAGCGCGTGGCGGTCCTCGGCTCCAACGGGTCCGGGAAGTCGCACTTCCTCCGTCTCCTCGCCGCCGGCGGCTCGGACCCCGACCGGGAACATTCACCGGTCGGCGACGTCGTAGCCGCGCCCGTCTCGCATACCGGGGTCGCGCGACTGGGCTCGCGGGTGCGCCCGGGTTGGTTCGCGCAGACCCACGATCACCCTGCGCTGGTCGGCCGCACCCTGCTCGAGATCCTCCATCGGGGCGACGCGCACCGGACCGGCAGACCGCGTGAGGAGGCGGCCCGGGTCCTGGACCGTTACGGGCTGGCCCGCGCGTCCGAGCAGACCTTCGACTCGCTGTCCGGCGGACAGCAGGCGCGCTTCCAGATCCTCCTGCTGGAGCTGTCCGGAGCGACGCTGCTGCTGCTCGACGAGCCGACCGACAACCTCGACCTCGACTCGGCCGAGGCGCTGGAGGAGGGCCTCGACGCGTTCGAGGGGACTGTGGTCGCCGTGACGCACGACCGCTGGTTCGCCCGGGAGTTCGACCGGTATCTGGTGTTCGGTGCTGACGGCCGGGTCTACGAGGCGCCGGAGCCGGTGTGGGACGAGGGCCGGGTGGCCCGCGTCCGCTGACCGTGCGGTCGCCCGCTAGGGGCGAGTGCTGAAAGCGGTGGCCCCGGTTGCCGCGGCGCGGCGACGCAGCGTCGAGAGTCCGAGCAGCCAGCTGGTGAACCTCGACCGGGTCGTGGACCGCCGAGTCTCTCTCGGCCCGCGGCGCCGTCTGGTGCCTCGCATCCGCTCGACATGGTCGAGCCGGTCGCGCTGGCATTCCGCAACGAGCGCGCGGTCGAAGGGGTAGTTCGTCAATCTCATTGTCATTCCTTTTGATTCGAGGTGGTGTGCGCTCTGCCCGGACCGGACTCAGATCCTTCCGGCGAATTCGCCAGGACGGCTCCAAGACCCGGGAACATCTGAGTCCGGTGGGGTTGTCGTCCCGGCCGAGCGGGGATACGCCGGAGCGGATTGGTGCGCGCGGCTGGCGCGGAGCACGCCGCTGTGGCGTCGGTGGGTCCACTCCAGGAGGCCGATGACCAGAAGTCCGAGTGCGACGACCACGGCCACGACCAGCCCAGAGCCGGGGTCGACGACGGCGGCGGTGACCACGCCGGCGATCCCCGCGAGGGCAGCGGCAGCAACGATGAGGCAGGTGGGGAGGGCGAGCTTACGCATCAATATCGGGCTTTCTGAACCTGTGGCTGGACCGTCCAGCACTCTCGGTTCGCTCACCGATCACGATGCCGGTCCAGACGCGGGAAGGCCGTCCGCCAACAGGCCCCCAGGCCGGATGAGACCCGGTTCCTCCTATTGACCCAATTCGGTCGAGCAACCGGGGGACGAGCCAGCGTCCCGGGGCCACCCCAGGCCAAGGTCGAGCGTTGCGCCTCGTGGGCGCTTCGACATGGGTCACGAGCCGTCGAAACACCACCGTGCGCGTGCTGCGCCCCGGTATCTTGAGGTCGATCGCGAGGGATGGTTGCCATGGCGACACCCACAGACGCACAGCCTCAGGACGACCTGCGGGTCGACATCCTCGGTCCCCTCGAGGTACACCGAGGCGGTGTCCCTTGCCTGCTCGGTGGCCGACAGCAACGGTTCGTGCTTGCTCTTCTGGCCCTCGAAACGGGCCACGCCGTTTCCCTGGATCGGATCGCGGACGCGCTCTGGGGCGACAACCTGCCGCCCAGCTACGTCACGACGATCCAGACGTACGTGTTCCGGCTGCGCGAGGTACTAGAGCCGGATCGGGCCAAGGGAGATCCCGCCCGCGTCCTCGTGTCGACGCCCGGAGGCGGCTACCGGCTGGAGCTACCGCCCGAAACGGTGGACGCCATGCGATTCGAGGCGGACGTGGCGCGCGGTCGGGCCGCGCTCGAAGCGGGTGACGCCTCGACCGCCGCCGCCACGTTGGGGGAGGCGCTCGCTTTGTGGCGGGGGGACGTCCTGTCAGACCTGGGTGACCTGGGTCCGGCGGCGCCCGCCGCACAACAGCTGGGCGAGGTCCGGTTGGTCGCAATCGAGGACTGGGCGGCGGCGGAGCTCGCCTTGGGGCATCACTCAGCCCTGGTTCCGCAGCTCGCCTCGCTCGAAGCGGCGCATCCCCTGCGAGAACGCCTCGCCGCGTTGCGGATGGTGGCGCTCTACCGCTCGCGACGGCAGGCCGAAGCGCTGACGGTGTACGAGGAGGCCCGCCGGAGGCTGGCCGAAGAGCTCGGCGTCAGCCCGGGCGAGGAGCTCCGGTCGTTGCACGAACGCATCCTGAAGCAGGACCACGAGCTGGCCCGATCGCCCGCCGGAGACCCTCCGGCCTTGTTGTCGTGGACTTCTCGCACCCACGTTGACTCGACGAGCGCCGGGTCAGGGGGTGAGGCACCCAGTGCACCGGTATCGGCGGCCGCCATGGACCTTCCCCTGGTGACGGCGCGGCCGATCGGACGACCGACGAGCCGGACGAGGGCCGCTCTGGCCCTCGCCACGGTCGTCCTCATTGGGTCCACGCTCGTCTCGACCGGGATCACCCGAGCGCGAGACCAGGAACCGGTCCGATCCGTCCCGGCCAACAGCGTCGCGGCGGTCGGACCGAGCGGGCTCATGGGGGACGCCGTCGTCCTCGGGGCCGTACCCGCCGGGCTCGCCGAGGACGCCGGCTCCGTTTGGGTCCTCGACCACACCAACGCTGCTGTCGCCCGGGTCGATCCGGAGAGCAGGAAGGTCGTCCAGACGATTCATGACGTGGGAAACGACCTGCAGGCGATCTCGGCCCGAGGTGGTGCGGTGTGGGTCGCGGCCTTCGGCTCTCGGACGGTGACGCGGATCGACGCCGAGACCAACCAGGTCGTCGACCGGATCGAGGTGGGCAACCAGCCGTCAGCAATCCTTGCCAGCGACACCGAGGTGTGGGTCGCGAACAGCGCCGACAACACCGTCCAGCGGATCGACGTGAAAACCGGGAAGACCGACCCGGCGATCCCGGTCGGCAACGGACCTTCGGCACTGGCGCTGCATGGGTCGACGCTCTGGGTGGCCAACGCGCGCGGCGGCACCGTGACCGAGCTCAACACGCATACCGGAACTCGGAACAGCGCCGACATCGTCGTCGATGCCGGTCCCGCGGCGCTCGCGGTCACCGAGACCGACGTGTGGGTCGCCAACCAGCTGGGCCGCACGGTGTCTCGATTCGACCGGACCAGCAGGGAGGTCGCCCGGATCTTCGTCGACGACGGACCGTCGTCCATCGTCCCGAGCGGGGACGACCTGTGGGTCGGCAACGCCTACGCGGGCACGCTGTCGCGGATCAACTCGCGGTCGAACGCCGTCACCACGGTCCCCGTAGGCAGCTCACCCCGGGCGCTGGCCCGTGTCGGCGACGGCGTCTGGGCGGCGTCAGGGGCGTTCGACACCTCCGAACACGTCGGCGGCACGTTGATCGTCGCGGAGAACCTGCCGTTCGACACCAAGACCGTGGACCCCACCGGCGGGTACTACGCATCCTTCATTTCGATGCTGCGCCTGGCGTACGACGGGCTCGTCGCCTTCAGCCGTCCGGGTGGCCTCTCCGGACAGACGATCGTCCCGGACCTGGCCACGGCGCTGCCCCAAGCCACGGACGGCGGCCGGACCTATATCTTCACGATCCGTCGTGGAATCCACTACTCCGACGGGCGGGAGGTCAAGGCAGCCGACTTCAAGCGGGGCTTCCAGCGCACGCTCGTCCGGGTACCCGACCTCGGCCTCTTCGACGCCGTTGTGGGTGCCAAGGAGTGCGAACATGAGGCGGCGACGTCGAAGGCCCCCAGCTGCGAGCTCCCAGGCGTCACCACCGACAACGCCGCGATGCAACTGACCATCCACCTGTCAGAACCGGACCCCGCGCTGGTCGACAAGCTGGCGTACATCGTGGCACCCGCACCGGAGGGAACCTCTTTCGACGCGGTCGTCCCGCCGCGATGGATCCCGTCGACCGGTCCGTACCAGATCGGCTCGCTCGGCAAGGACGGAACGCTGACGCTGGTCCGCAACCCCTACTTCACACCCTGGTCCCACGCCGCGCAGCCCGCCGGTTACCCCGACGTCATCGAACATCGCTTTACCGAGTCCCCGCAGCGGGCCACCGAGCTGGTCCTGGCCGGTGAAGCCGACCTGGCCCCCGTCCCGTACCAGCTCTACAACCTTGCCGTGAGCCATCCGGCTCAGACGCACGTCTTCGACGAGGCGAGAACCGACTTCCTCTACGTGAACACGCACCAAGCGCCGTTCGACAACGTCCTGGTTCGCCGCGCGCTGAACTACGCGGTCGACCGCCGCGAGTTCGTGAAGCTCTATTCCGATGACCGCCCGGTCGCCCGGGCCAGCTGCCAGATGCTGCCACCGAACTTCTCGTCCTATGCGTCGTACTGCCCCTACCAGACCGGGCCGCCCGACAAGGACTATCGGGGTCCCGATCTTGAGAAGGCCAGGCGGCTCGTGGCTCAGTCCGGCACGCAGGGCGCTTCGGTCGTCATCCATCGCAAGGTGCAACCACCGGACGAGCCTCAGAACCCCTGGTACCCGTTTCCCGAGTACATCGCCCAGGTTCTGCGCGATCTCGGTTACCAGGCGACCGTCGAGGACATTCCGGAGGAGCATCGGCCCTACAGCTACGAGGACCCGGCGTACGAGGGATACCAGCTGTTCACCCAGGCTGGCTGGGTGGCCGACTACGACCTGGCCTCCACCTTCTACGACCACGTCGCCTCGTGCCGGCATCCGAACCTCAGCCGGTACTGCAACCGGGACATCGACGCGGTGGCGAAGAAGGCCTTCGATCTCGAGGCGTCGGATCCCGGCGCTGCCGTCGCGCTGTGGTCCGAGGTCGACCGGATGCTCGTGAACGACGGAGCCTTCGTCACCCTGGGCAACCCGCTGAAGATGGAGGTCATCTCGACCCGCGTCGGGAACTACCAGGCGCGCGCGTCATATGGCGCGGTGCTCTCGCAGCTCTGGGTCCGGTGACCGGGGAGTTGCACGAGAGGGCTCGCCGCTGCGGCGGCGAGCCCCTCGCTGTGTGTCAGCAGGGTCTAGGGCACGACGTTGACGGTCTTAGTGATCACGAACTCGCCGCCATCGACGAACGTCACCCGCATGCGCGTGACGTGGTTGCCCAACGGAAGGTAGACCATCGCGACCCACGAGTCGGCCGAGGCGGTTCCCGGGCCGGGCTCGTATCCGAACTGGTTGTTCTCCGGCGAGACGAAGGTGAACTGCCGGGAGATGACTTCAAACCGCCGCGTGCTGATCGTCGTGGGCGGAAGTTCGTCGACGGCCACCTTTACGGAGTCGACCTGTTGGTGCATGATCTCGCGCGCACACCGAATCTGGTCCGCCTCGGTCACGGGGTACGGCGGCGACTTGGTGTCGCACGTGGTGCTCCAGAACCACATCTGTGGCCGGCCGTGCTTGATCGTGCAGGTCGAGTCGTGCGCGCCGACCAGCACCCTGTCGTCCTTCCCGATGCTGAGGCACTCCGGATCCACATCGCCGACACGGACTGAGTAGAAGTACCGCCACATCTCCGTCATGAGCTCGCCCCGAGTCTCCCCGTAGACCCGGGGACTGGGGACGATCTTCACCTGGTCCGAATGGCTGGTGCCGGCGCTCGCGCTCGACCCCACCAACCCCTGGCCCAGCAGGACGCCCGCGGCCAACGTGGCCAGCAGGATGCGTCGAAGTGTTCGCATGTCTACCCCTCCTCCTGAGCTCCGGCACCTGCCGGAGACCTCTGGAGTAGCGCCAGGCGCTCGGAGATCACTCGGAGAACACTCGGAACGGACCTGAGCGGCGACCCGGTCTCGACCGTCAGTCGCTCAGCCGGACGGTGAGCTCTTCGGTGCCACCCGGACGGTCCACGATCTCGGCGACGCCGGTCACGCGTGAGAAGGCGCCGGTGCCGCCGGTGACGGCCAGTGTCGCCGTCAGCGGCGTCGTCGGCGGGCCGGTCGGTCCGTCGACGATGCCCTGGAGGACGAGCTGGCCCTCGGGCAGGTCGATCGTCGTCAGGACGTCGGTGGTCAACACCCCTGGTGACGTGCCGACCACGGTGAGCTCCGTGCCGGAACGGCCGACCCGCTGGCCGTCGCGAAGCACCCGGTCGGAGCTGATGACCTCGTCACCGAGACCGAGCGCCGGAGCCTGGTCGCCGACGTTGATCACGGAGAACTGCTCGGTTTCCGTCACGAGGTGCAGGACCCGCGGATGTCCCTGGCGGGCCGCCGTGTCCGCGGTCGCCGGGAGGGCTTCTGTCACGACCAGGACACCGCCGACCATGGCGATGAGCCCCGCGGTCGCGAACCAGAGATGGGATGTCTTACGCATGATGTTCCTTTCTGCGAATGTGTGCCGCAAGCGTCGACTCCACCGGGGAGGCGCCACATCCGTGGGTGCCACTGAGTTAGGCCGTCCACCGGCGGCGCCGGCGAATCGAGGTGATATCGGCCCAATTTCCGGGCCGTTATTACCTCGACTCGCGTGGTGCCGCAGCGGCGCGCGGACACTAGGCTGCGGACGCGCGCTAGTGGATGCGTTGCAGCCCTGACGTTCGATCGTCAGGTCGGGCAGTTCGAAGGACCAGGGTGTGACAGTCGCCTCCGGGGAGTTCGAGCGCGGTGACGCCGTGCCGCCCAGCGCGCGGACCATGAGTCGCGGCCAGCTCGTCGGCCGGAGCCACCAGCTCGCCACGATCGACCAGGCGCTGTCTCGCGCCCAAGCCGGAGCCGGAAGCATCGTGGTGGTGTCCGGCGAGCCCGGCATCGGCAAGACCGCGGTCCTCAGGGCGGTCGAAGCTCGCGTGGCGGAGGACGGCGGACGGGTGCTCAGCGCGCGGGCTGTCGAGAACGCGGGACCGTTCGGCGTGCTGGCTCAGGCGTTGCTCGACGTCTGGCGGGCCCCCGAGGTCCGCGACGCCGAGAGCCTTCGGCCGTTCCGGCCCGCCGTGGATCGGGTTCTACCGGGGTGGTTGCCGGATGCCGGCGCCTCGGCCGATGATCTCGGCGTCGACCCGGCGCTCCTGCTCGCTGAAGGAGTTCTGCAGATCCTGACCACGGTCGACGCGGAGTTCGGGATGCTCTCCATCGACGACGCTCAATATGCGGACCCGGACACCGTCGCGGTGCTGGAGCACTGCGCGGCAACCGTGAGTCGCCGGCCAGTGCTGGTCGTGCTGGCCCGCGACGACTGGCCTCGCTCGCTCGGGTTGGACCGGATCGCCTCGTCGTCCGGCACGATCCGGCTGCCGCTGGACCGGCTCACTCCGCCGGACCTGCGTACCCTCGTCGGCCACGTCCGAGATCTGCCCTCGGACACCGTGCAGTCCATCGTCGATCGCTCAGAGGGCCTGCCCGCCGTGGCGGTGGAGCTTGCGGCGGCGGTCACGACCGAGAAGACCGACTGGGCCGTCCCGCAAGGTTTCGCGGCCTTGGTCGAGGCGCGCCTGCTCGGCCTCGACGACACGGATCGCGGCCTTCTCGCCGCCGCCGCCGCACTCGGGGCCGAGCCGGATTGGGATCTGGTTCCCGGGATCGCCCGCGTCGACGACACGGCAGCCGCGTCAGGACTGCGGGACGCGATCCGCGCACACCTGCTCTCGAACGACCAGGGCGACCTGCGCTGGCGGCACGGCCTCATCCGTCAGATCGTCTGGGCGACCCTGCTGCCGCCGGAGCGACGCTCGGTCACCCGAGCCGCGGCGTACGCGTTGCTGAACCGAGGCGGTCCGACTGACCGAGCCCGCGCGGCCGAGCTGTTGAGCCAGATCGGCGATGCCGACTCGGCGGCCGAGCTGTGGCTCGAACTGGCTGGCGCTGCCGTCGACTCCGGCGGTCTCCGCACGGCGGCCGACCTGCTGGACCGGGCCGAGTCGACGGACCGCCGCCGAACCGCCGTCGTCGTCGGACGCGTGAACCTGCTGTCCCTGACGGGCCGCCCGGTGGAGGCACTGGACATCGGGCTGCGGGCGCTCGCCGACGCGCGCGGCGAGGAACACGCCGAGCTGTGCTTCCGGCTGGCCCGCGCCGCCGGGGCCGCAGGCCGTTGGGCACAGACCGAGCAGCTCGTCGCTCGTGCCGGTCGTCCTGCCGACCCCCGGTCCGCGACCCTTCTCTCCGATGCCGCCCATGCAACCGGTCGGATGGCCGATGCGGAGCGGTACGCCCTCGCAGCCGTGAACCAGGCCCGCCGCGAGGGGCCGATGGAGGTCCTCTGCGAGGCGCTGTGCGCCCGAGCCCGGCTGAACCGTCTCCACGACCTGGCGTCCGCTCGAGAGACGTTCGCCGAGGCGGCGCAGCTCGCGAGCGAACACGGACTGCTGCCGTGGCGGGTCGAGGCGTTGTTCGGACTTGCGACGATCGACCTGCTGGTCGACGAGGATTCGCCGGCACTGCTCGAGGTCCATCGCATCGCCCTCGACGCCGGCCTGCTCGGGCGGGCCGCGCAGGCCGATCTGCTGCTCGCCGACCACGTGCTGGTCCGGGACGGTCCGGGAGGATCTGCCGAGCCCGCCACCCGCGTCGCAGAGTTCGGGCGGTTGGCTCGGGTCGACTACTTCACTTTCGCGGGAGAGACCCTTCTGGCGTCGCGCAGCTCCCTGGCGGGTGACGAGCGTGCCATGGAGTTTCGGCTGAGTCGGCTCGACGCCGGCCCGGATCTGCCACCGGACAGTCGGGTGCAGATCGCCGGGGTCCGGGGGCAGGCAGCGTTGGTGCGGCACGACCTCGATGCCGCGGCTGACCTGCTCGACGCGGCGATGCGGCCACTGGCCGAGCATCGTTCGGCCGCGCCACTGGTGCTCTTCGGTGCGTGGGCGCTCGTCCAGACAGTGGTGAGGGCCGACGCGACCGAGGTCCGAGGCGTGCTGGCGCACCAGACGGCCGGCCAACGTCGGGCTAACGTCGGAGCACTCCGGTATGCCGACGCGGTCGTCGCCGGTCGCGCGGGCGACCGCACCGGCGCGGAGGCCGCGTTGGCCGACGGCGACGAGCTGTTGGCGCCGACGCCCTGGTGGCGACGGTTTCTGCGAACCATCACGCTCGAGGCGGTCGTGACCGAGAGGTGGGGCGACGCCGTACCGCGGCTGCGGGTCGACCTCGCGGCCTTCGAGGCGGCCGGCGAGCTGCAGCTGGCTCGAACCGTGCGCGACCTGCTCCGACGAGCCGGAGCGCCGACGCGGCGGGGCCGAGGCGACAGCACCGTGCCGATCGGTCTGCGTGCTGTGGGCGTCACCAGCCGAGAGATGGACGTGCTCCGCCTCCTCGAGGACGGGCTCTCCAACGTCGACATCGGCACTCGGTTGTTCCTCTCTCCGCGCACCGTGGAGACACACGTGGCGAACCTGCTGTCGAAGTCCGGCGCCTCCAACCGGATGCAGCTGGTGACCTGGGCCCGTTCGGAGGCGGGAGAACCGGCCTCTGCGGGCCAGCCCGAGCGGCGCCCTCGTTAACTCGGTAGTCCGCCCGGATCCGCCGGCGAGCTCTCGACTGGACCGTGGAGCCATACCTCCACCGACCCCGGGAGCTCACCATGCATACCCCCTCGTCCGTCTCCACCGACGTCGACGTCCTCGTCGTCGGCGCCGGCCCCTCCGGGCTGACGACCGCCATCTCGGCGGCTCGACACGGTGCCTCCGTCCTCCTCGTCGAGAGGCACGAGCACCTCTCGCAGTTCCCCAAGGCCACTGGCGTCCGGCCGCGGGTTATGGAGATCCTGCGCAGCTGGGGCCTTGAGGAGGCCGTGCGATCCGCGTCGCAGCCGGCCCGCCTGTCGATGTTGATCACTCCGATGCTGGCCGTCCCGGGGACAGAGATCTCCATCGGCCTTCCCCAAGAAGCCGATGTCGCTGCCGTCTCGCCGAGCGGGCTCGCCGTCTGCCCCCAGGACCGGCTCGAAGCCATCCTGCTGGCGCACCTGCGGGACCAGAGGCTCGGGTTCGAGGCGGACGTGTGGTTCGGTCACGAGCTGTGCGGCTTCGAGGCTGGTTCCGGCGGGAACGGGGTTCGCGCCGTCGTCCAGGGACCAGCCGGTATGCGCACCGTGACCGCGCGGTTCCTGGTCGGAGCCGACGGCGCGCGCAGCCGCGTTCGCGCCGACGCGGGCATCGCGCTCGACCAGCTCGGCTCGGAGGGCAGCCACCTGAGCGCCCTCTTCCGGGCGGACCTCTCCGGACTGGTGGCCGAGCCCCCTCACGCGCTGACCATGACCGTCGCGCCGGGCCTCGAGGGGATGCTCGTCGCGACCGGAGAGCGCAACCGCTGGATCTACGATCTCGAATGGCACCCCGACCTCGGTGAGACGCCGGCGGACTGGCCTGAAGAGCGCCTGGTCGAACGTCTCCGGGCGCTGACCGGTCGAGCCGACCTGCGGCCGGAGATCCTGGGCCTGTTCCCGTGGGACTTCGGTGCCTCGGTCGCCGCCGAGCAGCGCCGAGGACCGGTCTTCCTCGTCGGTGACGCAGCGCACCGGACGACCCCGCGCGGTGCCACGGGCATGAACACGGGCATCGCCGACGGCCACAACGTCGGTTGGAAGCTCGCGTGGGTCGCGCGAGGCCTCGCGGGGCCCACGCTGCTGGACTCCTACGAGCAGGAGCGCGGGCCCGTCGGGCGGGCCAACGCGGAGGCGTCCCTGGTCAGCCGGATGGGACAGCCCACTGCCGCGTCACTGGACCAGGACTTCGGGGTCGTGTATGCGTCGGACGGAATTCTCGACACCGGCCCCCTCTCTGGTCGCCGGGCACCGCACGCGTGGGTTGACGTCGCGGGACGGCAGCGTTCCACGCTCGATCTCTTCGACGGGAGGCTGACCGTCATCTGTGGGCCATCAGCCGAGCAGGTGTTGCGCACGTGCCGCGAGCTGGACACTTCGGGGCTGCCGATCAGTGCCTACCGGGTCGGAGTGGACATCCTGGACTCCGACGGGCGTCTCGATGAGATTTACGGCCTCGGTCGCGACGGTTGGGTCGTCGTTCGGCCCGACGGATACGTCGCCGCGTCGCAACCGCCGGGTCGGGACGACGCCGGGACAGCAGTGGAGCGGCAGATCCGCGCCGCGCTCGGAGGGCAGCCGGCCGCGCTACCAGCTCGTTGACGGGCACCTCACCTCCGGGACCGTGTCGGGCCGATGGGCCGATGAGAAACGTTGGCCGAGCGGGTCTCAGCCCAAAACCAGGTGAAGGGAGCCGAGATGACCTCGGTGCGGATCGGTGTGCACTTGCCGGTGGCGGGGCGGAGGGCGTCTGCGGAGACCATCGCGCGGGTCGCGGAAGAGGCGGAACGGATCGGCCTGGACTCCGTTTGGACCTGGGAACGGTTGATGCGGCCGACGGTGCCGATTGCGATGGGGGGCGCCGGCGGACCGGTGATGGACGCACCGGAGGACTTCGGCGTGGTGTACGACCCGATCGAGACCCTCACCTACATCGCGGCCAGAACCAGCCGGATCACCCTGGGGACCAGCGTCCTCGACGCCCTGTTCCACAGCCCGATCATCCTCGCGCGCCGGCTGGCCACGCTGGACCGGCTCAGCGAGGGTCGGCTGGTCGTCGGCCTGGGTCAGGGCTGGATGCCCCAGGAGTTCGAGGCCGCCGGCATCCCGATGGCGCGACGAGGCGCGGGGTTCGAGGAGCACATCGAGGCGATGCGTGCGGTCTGGGGGCCGAACCCGGTTCGCTTCGACGGGCGGTTCTACCGCATACCCGAAGCCGACATCGGCCCGAAACCGCTTCGGGCGGGAGGCCCGCGCCTGGTGGCGGGGGCGGCGACCACTCCGGCTGTCCAGCGCGCGGGTCGGCTCGGCCTGGGCCTGACCCTGGTGATCTTCGACTGGGTCAGCATCACGGACAGCATCGAGACCTTCCGCGCAGCGGCGGCCGCCGAGGGACTAGACCCGGACACGCTCCCGGTCATGCTTCAGGTCAACGGCAACATCACCACGGAAGCCCTCGACGAGCGCGGACCCTTGATCGGTTCGCCCGAACAGGTCGCCGGCGACCTCGAACAGGCTCGACAGCTGGGTGTCGAACACATCTACTGGAACAGCGAGGAGGACCCGCTGAGCCAGCTGCCACTGCTGGCGCAGCTCCGCACCGGCTGACAGTCCGCTACGGCATGCTTACATCCGTGCCGATCGACCACGCTGATTACACGACCCGACCGCTGACGCCGGAAACGTGGGAGGACTTCGCGGCCCTGGTCGAGGCCAACAACGGCGTCTGGGGCGGCTGCTGGTGCATGGGCTTCCACCCTGAGGGCGTTGGGCCCGGGCACACCCGGGCCGGCAACCGCCGGGCCAAGCAGCGGCACGTCAGGAACGGCACGGTGCACCAGACCCTGGTGTATGCCGGCGACGAGTGCGTGGGCTGGTGCCAGTTCGGCTCCCCGGCCGAGGTGTCGAACATCAAGAACCTGGCCGCATACGAGAGAGGGCTGAAGGCAATGCCGGACTGGCGGATCGGTTGCCTCTTCACCGGCAGCCGCCACCGCGGCGCCGGCGTCGCGCGCGCCGCGGTGGCCGGCACTCTGGAGGCCATCCGGGCGGCCGGCGGTGGCGTCGTCGAGGCTTACCCGGAGCAGCTGGAGGGACGCCCACCGCAACGCGGCGCATACCTGCACACCGGGCCGGAGACGTTGTTCGACGAGTTGGGGTTCGTGCGGGACCGGCGGATCGCCAAGTGGCGGTGGGTGATGCGCCTCGACCTGACCAGCTGACGTCGAGGATCACCTATGGACTACGCGCGCCTCGGAGAAACCGACCTCACCGTGTCGAGGCTGGCCTTCGGCACGGCGCCGCTCGGGGGATTGTTCGGATCGGTCGACGAGGCGGCGGCGATCGCCGTGGTTCATGAGGCACTCGATCTGGGCATCACGCTGATCGACACGTCGTCCTCCTACGGCAATGCCGAAGAGCTGCTGGGCAAGGCTCTTGCCGGCCGGCGCTGGGACGTAGTCCTCGCAACCAAGGCCGGTCGGTCTGGCAGCGGCTTCGATTTTTCGCCGGCGGGCATTCGCCGAAGTCTCGACGAGAGCCTGCTTCGGCTGCGCACGGACCACGTGGACATATTCCAGCTGCACAACATCGAGTTCGGCCATCTGGAGCGGCTGTTCGAGGACTCGTTCGCCGAGCTGCTGTCCTTGCGTGAGCAGGGCAAGTGCCGCTACGTCGGGATGACCGGCTACCCGGCCCCGGCGATGATCCGTGCCTTCCGAGAAACCCAGCTCGACGTCAGCCTCACCTACGCGCACGCCACACTCCTCGACGACACCCTCCAGAGGGAAATCGCACCGGTTGCGCAGGACCGGCACGTCGGGCTGATCAACGCCGCGACGGTGGCCCTCGGCCTCCTGACTCCGCGCGGGCCGGGGAATTTCAGTGGTCATCCCGCATCGGCGCCGATCCGCGACGCGGCGCTACGGATGGTCGACCTCTGTGCGGCCCGCGGTGCAGATATCTCGTTCGTCGCGAACCAGTACTCGATCCAGCGCTCCGGCTGCGTGACGACGGTGATCGGCACGAGCAAGTCTCATCACCTCCGCTCCGCCGTGGCGGCGTCGGAGGCACCCTTGGACGAGGAGCTCCTCGAGGAGCTCCTTGCCTTGCGGCCGCCCGTCGACGCGCAAACCTGGACGAGCGGGCTACCGGAGAACAACGTCTTTCCCCCGCGTGAAAGAGACGGATGAGGCGGGTCTGTCCCAGCGTCAGGCATCCCAACAGCACCCCAGGGGTGTCCGCAGTGACCTAGCCTGACTGCAACTAGGCCGGGCGGGGCGGGGAGGTGGTCAGCGGTGACGAGGACACGTGCAGTAGACGGACGATGGATGGTCAGGTTCGGGCGCCGCACGGCGACGGCTCTCGCCGCGTAGCAGCGGGATGGGCGAACTGCCGTCGGGAACGGTATCGCTGTTCTTCTCCGACATCGAGGGCTCCACGGCCCTGCTCGACCGTCTCGGGATTGCTTACACCGACGCCTTGGACGGCCACCGACGGATTATGCGCCGGGCATGGTCCGCGCACGACGGCACCGAGATAGGTACCGAAGGGGACAGTTTTTTCGTCGTCTTCGGAGGCGCCGACGGTGCGGTGGCGGCTGCGGTCGAGGCGCAACGAGAGCTGGACGCATACTCCTGGCCGGCCGGTGAGCGCCTGAGAGTGAGAATCGGCCTCCACACGGGCTCCCCCCGCGTGCACGACGGTGGCTACGTCGGAATGGATGTGCACCGCGCGGCGCGCATCGCCTCGTCCGCTCATGGCGGGCAGGTCGTGCTGTCATCCGTTATCGCGGACATGACGCGCGCCGGATTACCGGTTGGCGTGACGCTGCGGGACCTCGGGATCCACCAGCTCAAGGACATCGCTACGCCGGAGCATCTGTGGCAGCTCGAGATCGAGGGACTACAGGCGGACTTCCGGCCCTTGCGGACGATCGGTGCGGCATCCCGACTCCCAATGACCGCCACCCGTATGGTCGGACGGGACGACGACGTTGCATACCTCGTCGGCCTGCTACGGCAGCCCGGTGTCCGGCTCGTCACCCTGACCGGTCCGGGAGGTTCGGGCAAGAGCCGGCTGGCGGTGGGTCTCGCCGAGCAGCTCATGGCCGATTACCCGGATGGCGTCTTCTTCGTGCCGCTGGCTGCGGCTACGACCACCGAGGTGATGTGGACGTCGATTGCCGAGGCGGTCGACCTACCACCCAGGCAGCGAACGCCGCCCGGTCTCGTCGAGTACCTGTCTGACCGACGCGTCCTGCTGATCCTCGACAACCTCGAACAGCTGGCGGACGCCGACGCGGTCGTGGACCAACTGGCGACGGCTCTGCCGCAGCTGGCCGTGATCGCCACGTCCCGCCGAGCGCTGTTCCTCCCTGGCGAGTTCCGGCATCCGGTGCTGCCGCTGGGCGTACCCGAACGACCGACTCTGGCCATGGCGACGACGTCGAGCGCGGTAGAGCTCTTTGTCGAGAGGGTCCAGCGCATCAACCCCGGATTCCGTCTGACCGAGGGGAACGCAGCGGACGTCGTTGCCATATGTCGTCGTGTTGACGGGCTCCCTCTCGCCATCGAGCTCGCCGCCACGCGGCTGCGGCTCCTGAGCCCGCAAGCCTTGCTGCGTCGGATCGACACCGCGCTCGACATCCCCTCCGTCAGCAGGCAGACCGACCGCCGCCAGAAGACGTTGCGCGACACCATCGCCTGGTCGTATGACCTCCTCACACCGCCACAGCGGGCGGTCTTCCGCCGGCTGGGAGTGTTCGTCGGCGGTGCGGATCTGGACGCGATCACCACTGTCGCTGCCACCGACGGCAGCTCGGACAAGGACCACGACGCACTCGACATCGTCGCCGACCTGGTCGACGTCAGCCTGGTTACCGCCGTCGAGGGAGTGGACGGAGAGCCCCGGTTCACGATGCTCGAGACCGTCCGCGCCTACGCGTGCGACGAGCTGCGGGCCGCCGGTGAGGAAGCGGCGGTGCGAGAGGCCCACGCGAGGCACTACCTCGCCCTGGCCGCGCGACTCGAAGCCCAGCGTGAGTCACAGCATCTGGTCGCGCGCGACCTCGCCGAGTCAGAACAGGACAACTTCCGAGAGGCGTTGGCGTGGTCGGTGGAGGACCCCCATGACCGCAGCCGCTCCACCGATGTCGGGCTGCGTCTCTGCGCCGCGTTGAGCTGGCTGTGGAGCACGAGGGGGTATGCCACCGAAGGGCTCCGCTGGTACGAGGAGACGATCGAGCAGGCTGGGAAGGAACGGTCGAAGGAGCTCGTGACCTGTCTGGCCGGCATGTCCGTACTGCTGTTGTCCCAAGGGAAATCGGATCGAGCGCGCGACCTGGCGGCCGATGCCGTCACCATGGCCCGCTCTCTTGAAGACCGGGAAACGGTCGCCTTCGCACTCAGTGTGCTCGGCACTGCGGAACAGCAGTCAGGGCAAGGCGATAGCGCTCGGCGACATCTCGAGGAAGCAGTTGACCTGTACCGCCGAGGTGCCCCGTCGGGCCGCATGGGTCGGGCGCTCGGCAATCTCGCCGGCATCGTGGAGATGAGCGGCGAGTTTGCGCACGCCGAGGAGCTGATGAAGGAGTCGCTGGCCCTCTTCGAGGACCTTGGTGACAGTCACGAAGCGACCATCCAGGCGCAGAACCTCGCCAACCTCCTCGTCACCAGCGGCCGCACCGGCGAGGCGCATCAGCTGGCCGCCAGCCTCGTCGTCACAATCCTGGCGTTGCGAAACCCACACCTGACGATGGCCTTCTCCAACACGTTCATGAACATCCTGATCCAGCTCGGCCGACCCGTCCCCGCCGCGCACCTGTTCGGTGCCGAGCAGGCGATGCGTCACCGCCTCGAGCTGCCAAATCCCTACGAACGCGAGGAGCTCGAAGAGGCGTGGGCCGCGGTCGAGAAGCTCATGCCGGTCGAGGAGTGGGAGGAGGAGCGTCTGCTCGGGCAGCGCGAGTCGCTCGAGGACCTGCTGCTGCACCTGAACACCGACTGAGCACGCCCCGGGTTGAGTCGCATACCATCCCTCCGGTCAGACGGTTAGCACCAGCTGGACGATGTCATCCTGGGCGATGTCCTCCGCCTCCCGGACGCGGTCCTTGAGGGGCACCAGGTAGCCGCCGTCCTTCGGGAACAGCGAGGTGGTCCATGAGGTGGCGCCGATCTGGACCGTCACCGGGACCACGCCCCAGCCGTAGCTGACGTCGCGGGCCGCGACCCGCAGGTCGTCGCACATCGGTTCCGGAACCGAGACGAAGTAGTACGGCGACGGGCCGCGCCACTGGAACACCTCGGCCTCGAACTCCAGCCGCACCTCAGTCCCCGAGCCCGGCGAGGAAGACCGAGAGGATCGTGGCGGAGAGGCCGCCGAGGAAGAAGATCAGCCCGAGGTTGGGGATCGAGGGCAGGGCGAGCATGAGTACCAACCCGGCAAGAGCGACCACGGCGGGTGGTATCGCCTTCTTGTAGCGCGCTCGCGACCGGGGCGGCCAGCCGCCGCCGCGTCGCGCGCCGTCGCCACGCCCGACCATGGCGCCACCCTACGCGGGGCGGGAGCGGGCTTAGGTCAACGTCCGGCAACAACTCACGTGCAGACACGCGTTGTCAGGACATTCCTACTAGGGTGACATCGCTGGGGCCGGCCGCGGTACGGGGCAGCCGGCCGGCGACGACGACAGGAAGTCAACGATGACCACCCCACACCGACTAGGACTGGCCCGTCTGGCGCGCCGAGCCGTCCCCGCCATCTCGATCCTTGTTCTCGGCACGCTCGTTGCGGCGTGCGACCGGTCCACCGGCAGCAGCAGCGCGAACCCCACACAAAACGCCGGCGCGACCGAGGTCGCCCTCACGGTCACGTCGAACGCGATCGCCGGCGGCAAGAACGCCGCCGAGGCGGACTGGTACGCCAACTACGTCATCCCGAAGTTCACCGAAGCCCAAAAGGCGAAGGGCGTCAACGTCACCCTGAAGTTCCAGCCGTCCGGGGTCGACGACGAGCAGTACAAGGCCAAGATGGCGCTCGACCTCAAGAGCAAGTCCGGCGCGGACGTGATCGCCCTCGACGGCATCTGGGTCGGCGAGTTTGCGGAGGCCGGCTACATCAAGCCGCTCGCCGACGTCGTGGGTCCGAACGTCACCTCGTGGGAGGGCTGGTCGCAGATCCCCAAGGCGGTCCAAGCCAACGCGTCGTACAACGACAAGATCTACGGCGTGCCGGGCGGCACCGACGGCCGGGTGCTCTACTTCAACAAGAAGCTCTTCCAGCAGGCCGGCCTCCCGGCCGACTGGAAGCCCGCAAGCTGGCAGGAGATCCTCGACGCCGGCGCCAAGCTCAAGGCGGTCAGTGGGGTCTCACCCATCCAGATCAACGCCGGCACCGCCATGGGCGAGGCGACGACTATGCAGGGCGCGCTCGACCTGCTTGTCGGCACCGGCGCGGAGATCTACTCCGACGGCAAGTGGCAGGGCAATACCCAGAACGTGCGCGACGTCCTGGGCTTCTACAAGTCGCTGCTCGACCAGGGCCTGATGGACAAGAACTTCCAGCAGGCGGCCAAGGGCCGCGACGAGTCCTTCGCCGCGTTCGCCGCCGGCAAGATCGGCATCCTCCTCGAGGGCGACTACTTCTGGCGTTCGGTCATCAACCCCGACAAGGGTTCGGCCGCGATGCCGAGCCGTGACTCCGACGTCGGGTTCGCCGAGATTCCAGCCAAGGCCAAGGGCACCGGCGTCGGCGGGCAAGACCTGGTCTCCATGTCCGGCGGCGGTGGCACCTTCCTCAACCCGAACTCCAAGTTCCCGCAACAGGCCTGGGAGCTCATCCAGTTCATGTACTCACCCGACGCCGTCAAGGCCGCCCTCGCCGGCTCCGCTCGGATCACGGCGAGGCAGGACGTCAACAAGGAGATCCTCAGCAAGGACCCGCTCCTCTCGCTGATCTCCGAGAAGGTGCTCCCCATCACGCGATACCGGCCGGGCTTGGCGGTCTACCCGCAGGTCTCGCAGGCACTGCAGCAGGCCACGGCGGACATCGTCTCGGGAAAGTCGGTCGACGACGCGGCGGCGACCTACCAGTCCGCGGTGGAGAAGGTGGCGGGGGGCGCCGACAAGGTCTCGAAGTCATGAGTCTTTCCTGGATGGAGGTATATCCGAGCGCTAGAGCGCTCAGATATACCTCCACCGGAAGGTGACCGCCGCCGCACCGGGTGCGTCCGACGCCGCGGGGCTCGGACGCACCCGGGCGGTCGCCTTCGTGACGCCCGCCTTCCTCCTCATCGCCGCGTTCCTGGTGTTTCCGGCAGCGTGGACGATCTGGTTGGGAATGACCGACTTCCGGCTCACTGGAGCCGCGGCGGCCGACCCACAGTTCGTCGGGCTGGACAACTACCGGGCGGCGCTCACCGACCCGTCGTTCCGCAACTCGCTGTGGCTGACCATCGTCTTCGTCTTCGGCTCGGCGATCGTCGGCCAGAGCATCCTCGGGTTCCTCATCGCCTGGACGATGCGGTCGGTACCGAAGACGGTCAAGGCGGTTGTCGAAACGCTCGTCCTGCTCGCCTGGATCCTGCCCAGCTCGATCGTCGCCTTTTTGTGGGTCGCGTTCCTCAACAACAACGGGGGGACGCTCGGCACGCTCCTCAACACGCCAGAGACGGCCTGGCTGCTCGAGTACCCGATGGCCTCGATCATCGTCTACAACACCTGGCGGGGAACGGCGTTCTCGATGCTGCTGTTCTCAGCAGCACTCGGCGCGGTTCCACCGTCGCAGCTCGAGACCGCCCGGCTCGCAGGAGCATCGACGTGGCAGCAGTTCCGTGACGTCGTCTTCCCGCACATCCGCGGGCACATCCTCACCAACACCCTGCTCATCAGCTTGTGGACGTTCAACGACTTCGGCCCGTACCTGCTGACCGCGGGCGGCCCCGACCACGCCACCGAGACCCTGCCAGTGTTCATCTACCTGCGCGCGCTCTACGGCGGCGAGCTCGGCTACGGCTCGGCGATCTCGTTCATCATGCTGCTCATCAACCTCGCCATCGCGCTCTTCTACATCCGGCTGCTGCGCGAGCGGCGCGCCGACAACCGGTCTGCGGACCCGCGCGACACGCGAGCGAGAGCCGACGAGGTGCTCACCGCGGCCGAGGCCAGGAACGTGGGCCAGTGACATGACCCCTGCCGCCGTCGTCCGCCGAATCGCGTTCTACGCGCTGATCACGCTGCTCGCCCTCTTCTTCGCGCTGCCCCTGCTGTGGCTGGTCCTCGCGCCGTTCGACAAGACGCCGACCCTCACCGTGAAGATCCCCGAGTTCACCCTCGACAACTTCTCCGAGCTCGGCGAGAACCCGTACGCCCTCTCGTCGCTGAAGAACTCGATCCTCATCTCGGGCGGCGCGATGCTCCTCGTCACCGGGCTCTCGGCCCTCGCCGCATACGCCCTCTCACGGGTGCGCGTCCCGGGTCGCGACATGATCCTGTATGCGTTGCTCCTGCTGTCGTCGATCGTCACCGGCACGGCGGCGATGGTGCCGATCTTCCTGCTGATGTTCCGGCTCGGGCTCATCGACGATCGCAGCGGCGTCGCACTGGTCCTCACCGGCGGACTGCTGCCCGCGGCGATCTTCATCCTCAAGGACTTCATGGACGCGACGCCGAAGTCGTACGAAGAGAGCGCCCGTGTGTTCGGCGCCAGCCCGTTGCAAGTGCTTCGGCATGTCGTGCTGCCGATCGCCCGACCCGGCCTGGCGACCATCGCCGTGTGGGCGCTGGTCAACGCCTGGGGCGACTTCCTCACGGCCTACATCCTCCTGCGCGACCCCGAGAAGACGCCGGCCGGCGTGCTGATGTACACCTTCTACACTGAAGGCGGACAGGCGAATCTCCCTCTCATTTCGACCTTTTCACTCGTGTATGCGATTCCCGTGGTCGCGCTGTACCTCTTCGTCAACCGCCGCTACGGCTTCCGCTTCCATGGAGGGATCAAGAGCTGATGGCCAGCATCGACCTCGTCGGCCTCTCCAAGGTGTATGCGGGTGGCGTCGCCGCCGTGGACGACCTCACCCTCTCGATCGCCGACGGCGAGTTCTTCGCGCTGCTCGGCCCGTCCGGGTGTGGAAAGACCACCCTGCTCCGGACCATCGCGGGGCTGGAGGAAATCACCTCCGGCCAACTGCTACTTGGCGGCAAGGACGTCACTCGGGTACCCGCCGGCAAGCGCGACGTCGCCATGGTGTTCCAGGACTACGCCCTCTTCCCGCACATGGACGTCATCGACAACATCAGCTATCCGTTGCGAATCCAGAAGGTGGCCAAGGGCGAGCGTCATGACCGGGCGGTGAAGACGGGCTCGGGCCTCGGGCTCGAGAAACTGATGGACCGCCGCCCTGGGCAGCTCTCCGGAGGCCAGCAGCAGCGGGTCGCGCTGGCCCGGGCGATCGCCTACCAACCGTCGGTGTTCCTCTTCGACGAACCGCTGTCGAACCTCGACGCCCGGCTGCGGCTCGAGGCGCGCACCTTCCTCAAGCGGCTGCAGCACGAGCTGCGCGTCACCACCGTGTTCGTCACCCACGACCAGGCCGAGGCGCTCGCCATGGCGGACACCATCGCCGTCATGGAAGCCGGTCATCTCCGCCAGATCGGTTCGCCGTCGGACGTGTTCCACCGCCCGGCCAACGTCTTCGTGGCCAACTTCATCGGGTCGACGCCGATGAACCTCGTGCCCGGCAGCGCGTTCGGGTCCGCCCGGGTGCCGGAAGGGGACGAGGTGCTTATCGGCTTCCGGCCCGAGTACACCAAGCTCGAGGCGTCCTCGAGTGACGGCCGGTATGCGCTGCGGGGCACGGTGAGCATCGTGGAGAACCTCGGAGCCTCGATGCTGGTGTCGGTGACGTGCGGCGACCACTCGGTCCAGGCGCTCGTGCCCGAGGGCGAAGAGCCCCCAGTCGACACGGACGTTACGGTCACCCCGGCCGATCGCCGGGTCCTGCGCTACCAGGCCTCGGACGGCGAGCTGCTCGAACCAGACCGCGTCGCGGCTCCCGCCGACCGGTGACCCTGCTCAATCGCCGCGGTACCTGGACACCTGAGGACCGGGTCGAGAACCAGTGCGCAACGATCGGTTTCGAGGTGCCCAGCGGCATCGGGGCCTTTCGGGTGGATCTCGACTACACGCGAGGCGACGGGACGACGGTGCTGGATGTCGGGTGCGAGGGACCGGACCGGTACGTCGGCTGGTCCGGTGGCGCAAGAGACCACTTCATCGTCAGCGAGGAGTGGTCGACGCCCGGATACCTACCGACGCCCGTGACTCCCGGACAGTGGAGGGTCTTGGTCGGCCTGCACCGCGTCCCGCCACCCGGAGTCGACTACCGGCTGACCGTTCGGGAGGCCAATCGGAGTGAGGTCGCGGCGGAGCGCGATGCGCAGCCGGCGATCCCGCCCGTGTCGGAGCGCGGCCCGCGCCGCACCATGCCGGACGTCGACGGGATGCGGTGGCTGGCCGCCGACTTCCACGCGCACACCGTCCACTCGGACGGCGCGCTCAGCATCGAGGAGCTGGCGGCGCTGGCGGTCAGCCGCGGCCTCGACGCTCTCGCGGTGACCGACCACAACACCACCAGTCACCACGCATACCTGCCGACCGTGAGCGAGCAGTACGGCATTCGCCTCGTTCCAGGGCAGGAGGTCACGACCGACCGCGGACACGCGAACGCGTTCGGAGGCGTCGGCTTCGTCGACTTCCGTCAGCCAGGCGCTCAGTGGCAGCGGGACGTCGAAGCCCGTGGGGGAGTGTTCTCGGTGAACCACCCGCTGGCCATCGACTGCTGCTGGCGGATGGCGCTCGACCACCCGACGCGGGTCGCGGAGGTGTGGCACTCGTCCTGGCACGCGCTGCCCGTCCTGCACAACTGGGGCGGCCCGCTTGCCTGGTGGCTGTCCTGCGACCCGCGGATGGTGCCGATCGGCGGGAGCGACTTCCACGCATACGGAAAGGACGCCTTGCCCGGCGCCCCGACGACGTGGGTGCTGACCGAGGAGGACGACGTCCTCGGCGGAGTTTTGGCCGGGCGTACGGCGGTCTCCGCGGACGCGACGTCACCGGTCCTGCTGCGGCTGGGGGACGAGCTGGTTGCGTTGGGCGCGGACGGGTTGCTGCTCACCGGATTCGACGCCGGCCGACGGGTGGTGACGTCCGATCGGGCGGTCTTCCCGGTGGGCGACGGCCCCTGGTGGCTGGAGGACGACCAGATGCGGGTACAGGCGCTCTGTCCGTGACCCGGTCAGCCGGCGAGATCGTCTCGATTGCGGCCGATGGCCTCCATCGGGTCGTACCCGGGTCCCCCTGTCGTCGGTGCCACGGGATGTCCGGCTCCCATAGCTGCTGCGTGCGTTCCACCCTTTCGGCGGCGCCGGGGCGCATGAGTGCCGGTGCTCAGATCGGGTGGGGTCAGGTCACCACCCTCGAGGTATGCGTCGGAACCGCACCCGCTCACCGGGCCGCAGCTGCGCGAGGACGTCGGTGTCGTCGTCCACGACGACGGCGATCACGGGGTAGCCGCCGGTGGTGGGGTGGTCCGCCAGGAAGACCAGCGGCTGGCCGGAGTGGGGTACTTGGACGGCACCGCGCACCACGGCCTCGCTCGGCAGCTCCCGGCGCGGGTCACTGGCGGCGCGGTCGAGCCGCGGACCTGCCAGCCGGGCGCCCACGCGGTCGGAGTGGGCGGTGACCGTCCACGCCCGCGAGATCAGCGCCTCGAGCGCCGCGGGAGCGAACCAGTCGTCCCGAGGTCCCGGGACGATGCGCAGGACGACGTCCGTAACCGGTGGGGCATCCGGCGCGGCGACATCGACATCTACCGGCGCTGTCACGACCTCGTCGGACGTTCCGACCGCCAGCCGCCGACCCGGTGCGAGCGGATCCGGTCCGACCCCCATCGTGGGGTCGGTGCTGGCGCTGCCCAGGACGAGGGGCACGTCGAGCCCGCCGCGGACGGCGAGGTACGTCCGCAGGCCGGTGAGCGGCATACCCACGGTGAGGACCTGCCCGTCCCGCAGGTCGAACGGCGCGTCGAGCGGCGCGGCGCGGTCGTCGATCCGCAGCGGCGCTGGTGCGCCGGTGACGCAGAGCCGCACGGTCCCTTCGGCCCGAACCGCGAGGCCTCCCAGGAGCACCTCCAGTGCCGGCGCTCCTTCCACGTTGCCGAGCAGTCGGTTGGCCAGACGCAGCGCCCGACGGTCGGCCGCGCCGCTGCCGGTCACGCCGATGGACGCGTGCCCGGGACGGCCGAGGTCCTCGACGAGGGCGAGCGGACCGACCGCCTCGACGACCAGCGCGGTCACCTTCCGACCTCGACGAACCGGACCCGTCGGCCCGGCGTGAGAAGCGCCGGTGGGTCACGGTCGGCATCCCACAACGGTGCGTCGCTGCGACCGATGAGCTGCCAGCCGCCGGGGGACGCCCGAGGGTAGATGCCGGAGTACGGCCCGGCGAGCCCCACCGATCCGGCCGGTATGCGGGTCCGCGGCGAGGCGCGTCGCGGCACCTCGAGTCCACCTTCCGATCCCGTCAGATATCCGAATCCCGGTGCAAATCCAGCAAACTCGACCGTCCACAACTGGGTTGTGTGGAGTTCGACCACGTCGTCCGGGCTAATGCCGACGGAGGTAGCCACGTCCTGGAGGTCGGGGCCGTCGTATCGCACCTCGACCACCAGGTCGTCGCTCCCGTCCGGCGCTTCGTCAGGGTCGAGGACCAGCTCGCGCAGTGCCGCGGCCAGGCTCGGAAGGTCGTTCGGGGCTCGGGCGACGACGAGAACCGTTCGGGCGCCTGGCACGTGCTCGACCGACCCAGGGAGCGGGTGCCGGCGCAGCGTCGCGTCGAGGCGGCGGCGCTCCCCGGCGTCTGCGACCTCGGCGAGCAGCGCCCGATCGCCGCACGGGAGCAGCCTCATCGGCTCATGCCGTCGGCGGGGCGAACGCTGCCAGCTGGACACCGGCTCGAGTGAGGGCGTCGCTGACCGCATGGGCCATCTGGACCGCTCCGGGGGAGTCGCCGTGCACGCATACGGACTCCGCCTGGACCGTCACGTCGGTGCCGTCGCTGGCGGTGACTGTCCCCTCGATCACCAGCTTCACCACCCTGGCGGCGACCTGCGCGGGCTCGACCAAGAGGGCATGGGGCTCCGAGCGCGGGACCAGGGTGCCCGAGGCCGTGTACCCGCGATCCGCGAACGCCTCGGGCACCGCCCGCAGGCCGGCATCGGTAGCGGTGGTGAGAAACGCGGATCCCGGCAGACCCAAGACCGCAAGACCGGGGGAGTAGTCCGAGACGGCGCGCACCACGGCCGTTGCCTGCCCCTCGTGGTGCACGACCGCGTTGTACAGGGCCCCGTGCGGCTTGACGTACGTGACCGCGCCCCCGACGGTGCGGGCGATCCCGTCGAGGGCGGACAGCTGGTAGAGGACGTCGGCGTAGAGGTCGTCGGCGGAGACGTCGACGAACCGGCGGCCAAACCCGGCCAGGTCGCGGTACCCGACCTGGGCGCCGATGGCGACGCCTCGCGCGACCGCGGCGCGGCACGTACTGATGAGGGTCGCCGGATCGCCGGCGTGGAACCCGCACGCGACGTTCGCCGACGTGACGACGTCGAGCAGCGCCTCGTCGTCGCCGAGCCGCCAGCGGCCGAAGGACTCGCCGACGTCGGCGTTGAGGTCGACGACGTGATCCATGGCCCGAGACTCCGGGCCCGGCCGGCACGTGTCAAGGCGTCGGACTTTCACGTGATCGAGTCCCGTGAGGCGCCCTCCGGGATATGCCCTAGAGACGCCAGTGATCGCGCCGCTGATACCGACAATGACCTCTGGCGCCTCGAGCGGAGCGGAATTGACGTGAGAACGTGAATTTCGCTCACATCGACGGGGCCCAACGCGTGGCTCAGCCGACCTGCAGGGCTTCCGACGCCTCACTCGCCCGGCGCCGTCGTTCGGCGCGCAAGGCGGGGAGGTAGAAGACCGCGCCGAGGACGCTGAACGCCCCGACGGCGACCATCGCGACCTGAGTCGACGTGTGCGCCGCCAGCTGACCGGCCAGCGCGGCGGTGAGGCTGAACCCGAGGAACGAGACCATGGAGTTCATCGACAGGACGGTCGACCGGTTCCGGGCGGACGCCTCGCGGTGGAGCAGCGCGCTGTGGACCGGACCCGCCGCTCCGTGCACGGTGTACGTCACCGCATACGCCGCGATGAGCGCGACCGGCCCGGCGACGAGGCCCATGACGACTGCGCCGAGGCCGTTCAGAACTCGGGCGAGAATCGCCGTGCGGGCGACGCCGAGCCGCCGGCTGCTGACTGCCGCCAGCGCCGACCCGAGCGCGAACAGTCCCCAACCGGCGCTGGCGACCGGGCCCATGACTGCGGCGGCTGCGCCCTCGCTACCCAGCAGCTCGGAAAGCCGGATCGGCTGGAACGTCTCGAACACGACCATCCCGGCCGCCCAGAACAGCTCGACGGCGACGACTCCGCCCAGGACCCGGTTGCGGCGCAGCAGCGAGAGCCCCTCCCGGACCACGACCGGAGCCTCGCGAACCGAGGCCGCGGCCCGTCGCATACCGACGGTTCCGGGAGCGCCTCGCCGGTCCGGCTCCTTGAGGACGACGATCACCGCGATGAGGTGGACGACGCCCAGGCAGATGTAGAGCAGGCCGGGCAGCAGCAGCGCGCTCTGTGACGCGATCGGGTGCCACCAGACGAGTCCGCCGGAGAGGAGCGCGCCCGTGGCCATCGCCGAGCCGAGGACGACTCCTTGCCGGGAGAGGTCACGGTCGAGGTCGGCGCCGGGCTCGGTCTGGTGCACGGTGTCGACGAACCACGCCTCCAGGGGCCCGGAGTCCAGCGCCCGGAAGACACCGGTCAGTACCGCCGCGAGCGCGAACTGCCACCAGGCCGTCGCGGTGTAGAAGACAACCGCAGACGCGAGCAGGAACAGCGCGGCGGTGATGTAGACCGGTCGCCGGCCGAAGGCGTCGGCGAACCCGCTCGTCGGTAGCTCGAGGAGGAACACGGTGATGCCGGTGAGCGACGTCGCGGCGAGCGCCTCCGGCACGGTCAGGCCGCGCTCCAGCGGCCACAGCGTGAGAATGCCGACGACCAGCCCGACCGGGAACCAGCGCGTGACGGTCAGGGTCAGGAAGACGCGTCGGGCGGCGATGGGGGAGAGCACCGTGGTCATGAGCGATTTCCTCGGGGCGACTGGTCGAGGTCGACCGGGTAGGCGTACGTGTAGACCGCGATCCGCTTGGCCTGTGGGTTGCCCTGCCCGAGGCGGCGGTACTTCTGGAGGACCTCCTCGATCTCGCGCCGCATGGCGCGCAGCTGCTCCAGTGTCACGAGGGCGACGTTGTCGTTGATGCCGAGATGGTCGACCCACTCGACGGGCCAGTCCTGCTGCACGTCGAGCCAGTGCTCGGCCTTGCTGGCGAAGTGGCGGATGTAGTCGCGCTCCAACCAGTTCAGGGCGGTGGTGGCGTCCTCGTCGTCGACGAGCTCACTCGGGGTCCAGGAGTGCTGCTCGACCGCGGCCTGCCAGACCCGTTCCTTGCCCTTGCCGGTGCCGGTGTCCGCGACCAGTCCGACCGTTTCGAGCCGGCGCAGGTGGTAGCTGGTCGCGCCGGAGTTCGTGCCGAGCAGCCCGGCGAGGGTGGTGGCGGTCAGGGGCCCGCTGCGGCGCAGCTGGGTGACGATCCGGGAGCGCAACGGGTGGGCCAGGACCTTGACGGCCGCGGCGCCCAGATGCAGCTCGGTGGGGGTCTCGGCGGAGCCCCAGGTGCCGGGACCGGAGGGTGGTTGCGTGGTCATGAGGTGCAGAATATCTGTGCACACTATACTTGCACAAGAATTGTGCACAAAATACTGTATCGGTGTTTGCGCAGGTCAGCGCCGGTATGCGGGTGCCTCCACGGCGATTTGGCCGCCGTCCGCGACGCCCCTACACT
Source organism: Actinomycetota bacterium (assembly GCA_046731055.1). Classification (GTDB taxonomy): domain Bacteria; phylum Actinomycetota; class Actinomycetes; order Actinomycetales; family Dermatophilaceae; genus Lapillicoccus. Next base: position 37,357 of record JBKPKI010000051.1, read on the forward strand.
GGAGAGGTTGTGCTGCCGGGCGTTCGAGACCCGGACCGCGCGGCCCGGTCCGGCGACCGGGAGCCGCGGCGAGGCATACCAGACATCCCGTTCGAGAAAGCTGACCCCTGTGCGCACGTACACCCCGAAGCCCGGTGAGGTGGATCGCACCTGGCACGTGATCGACGCGACCGACGTCGTGCTCGGTCGTCTCGCCAGCCAGACCGCGGTCCTGCTGCGGGGCAAGCACAAGCCCACCTTCGCGCCGCACGTCGACACCGGTGACTTCGTCATCATCGTCAACGCCGACAAGGTGGTCCTGACCGGCTCCAAGGCGGAGAAGAAGCGGGCCTACCGCCACTCCGGCTTCCCGGGCGGTCTGAAGTCCATTGCCTACACCGACCTGCTCGAGAAGAACCCCACCAAGGCCGTCGAGCGCGCGGTGCGGGGGATGCTGCCCAAGAACTCCCTCGGCCGGCAGCAGCTGACCAAGCTCAAGGTCTACACCGGCGACAGCCACCCCCACGCGGCCCAGAAGCCCGTCCCGTTCGAGATCTCCCAGGTCGCGCAGTAAGGAACCGTCTTGACCGAAATCACCAACCCCGACGCGCTCGAGACCGACGAGCCGGAGCTGTCCTCCTACACCTCCGAGTCCACCGCCACGGTCGCCGGCGAGGCCGCCCGCCGCCCCAGCGCTTCGGCGCCCGGTGCCGCGACCGGCCGCCGCAAGCAGGCCATCGCCCGCGTCCGCATCGTTCCTGGCACCGGAGATTGGCAGATCAACGGCCGGACGCTCGAGTCGTACTTCCCCAACAAGGTCCACCAGCAGATCGTCGGTGAGCCCCTCGCCGTGCTCGAACTGACCGGCGCCTACGACGTCCTCGTCCGAGTCCACGGCGGCGGCCCCTCCGGTCAGGCCGGCGCCGTCCGCCTCGGAGTGGCGCGGGCCCTCAACGGGGTCGACGAGGAGCTGAATCGTCCCGCCCTCAAGAAGGCCGGCTTCCTTACCCGTGACGCGCGGGTCCCCGAGCGCAAGAAGGCCGGCCTGAAGAAAGCCCGCAAGGCTCCGCAGTACAGCAAGCGCTGAGGCTGGGCTCCAGGCCCCGCGAGAAATTGCGCGCACCTTCGTCACAGCGCGCACACTGTCGAACCTGTGCGCGACGTGACCACGGTGCTCGCAATGTCGCCGGCGCTGCGTAGTAGGTTCTTCCGTCGGCCTTGCCTGCCTGGCGAGACCGACGCGGTAGAGAGGTAGACCAAGCGCAGTGGCTCGACTCTTCGGGACCGACGGGGTCCGCGGTCTCGCGAACCAGGACATCACGGCTGAGCTGGCCCTCGACCTCGCCGTGGCCGCGGCTCATGTGCTGGCGGAGTCCGGCGAGTTCGAGGGGCACCGGCCGACCGCCGTGGTGGGCACCGACGGACGCGCTTCGGGCGAGTTCCTTCTCGCCGCCACGGTGGCCGGCCTCGCGTCGGCCGGCGTGGACGTCCTTGACGCCGGCGTGCTGCCGACGCCGGCGATCGCCTTCCTCACCGCCGACCTGGGCGCCGACGTTGGCGTGGTGATCTCGGCGTCGCACAATCCGATGCCCGACAACGGGATCAAGTTCTTCGCCCGCGGCGGCCACAAGCTTCCCGACGAGGTCGAGGATACGATCGAGGCGCGGATGCGGGAACGGTGGCAGCGGCCCACCGGCGCCGGCGTCGGCCGGGTCCGTCGTCTGGACGATGCGCTGGAGCGCTACGTCCACCACCTTGTCGTCGCCCTGCCGAATCGCCTCGACGGCCTGCACGTCGTCCTCGACACGGCCAACGGCGCCGCGTCGGTCGCGTCCCCGGAGGCGTTCCGGCGTGCCGGCGCGCGAGTGACGGTCATCGGCAATGCGCCCGACGGCCTCAACATCAACGACGGCTACGGCTCGACGCACATGGAGCGCCTCTGTGAAGAGGTGTTGACGCAGGGAGCCGACTTCGGCATCGCCCACGACGGCGACGCCGACCGGTGCCTTGCGGTCGACGCCTCGGGCCGGCCCGTGGACGGCGACCAGATCATGTCGATCCTCGCGATCTCATTGCGGGACAAGGGGCGGCTTGTTTCAGACACGCTCGTCGCCACGGTCATGTCGAACCTCGGGATGCTGCAGGCCATGGAACGCTCCGCCATCACGGTGCGGCAGACGGCCGTCGGCGACCGGTACGTCCTCGAGGACATGAAGGCCGGTGGGTATGCGTTGGGCGGCGAGCAGAGCGGGCACGTCATCCTGCTAGATCACGGGACGACGGGGGACGGCGTCCTCACCGGGCTGATGCTCGCCGCCCGGGTCGCCGAGACCGGGCGGCCCTTGCACGAGCTCGCGTCGGTCATGACCCGGGTGCCCCAGGTGCTGGTCAACGTACGGGGCGTCGACACCTCTCAAGTGGACTCGCACGAGGCGCTGCTCGAGGACGTCGCCAAGGCGTCCGACGAGCTGGACGGCAGCGGCCGGGTGCTCCTGCGCAAGTCCGGTACCGAACCGCTCGTCCGAGTCATGGTCGAGGCGGCCGACGAGTCGCAGGCCCACGCCGTTGCCCAACGATTGGCCGACTCAGTCCGCGTGCACCTCGCCCTGCGGTGACCTCCGGGAGGCCCGCGTGAGACTTGCGATCCTCGGCGGCGGCGGATTCCGCATACCTCTCGTGTATGCGCCCCTTGCGGCCGAGGACTCGGGCGTCACCGAGGTCGTGCTCTACGACACCGACGCCGGCCGCCTCGACGTCATCGCCAACGTCCTCACCCGCTCCGCGGTGGAGGTATATCCGTGGGTGGAGGGTGCTGAGAGCGCTAGGGCTCTCGGATATACCTCCACCAGGGAACGGCCGAAGGTGACTGCGACGACGGAGCTGGATGTCGCCCTGGAGGGCGCCGACTTCGTGTTCTCAGCGATCCGCGTCGGCGGCCTGGCCGCGCGCATCCAGGACGAACGGGTCGCCCTCGAGCTCGGCGTCCTGGGCCAGGAGACCACCGGCGCGGGTGGGATCGCTTACGGCCTGCGCACGATCCCGGTCGCCCGACGCATCGCCGAGCGCGTGCGAGCAGTGGCTCCGGAAGCGTGGGTTCTCAACTTCACCAACCCGGCCGGCATGATCACCGAGGCGATGCGCCACATCCTCGGTGACCGCGTGGTCGGCATCTGCGACACGCCGATCACTATGGCGAAGCGCGCCGCCCGGCTGCTCGGCGTCGACGCGCGTACCTCCGTCGGGCTCGATTACGTCGGGTTGAACCATCTCGGCTGGCTGCGCGGGTTGGAGGTCGACGGGGAGAACCTGTTGCCCGGGCTTCTCGCCGACGACGGACTCCTCGGCGCCACCGAGGAAGGAGCGCTCTTCGGGCTGGACTGGATTCGCCAGATCCGGGCGCTCCCCAACGAGTACCTCTACTACTACGACTTCGCCCGCGACGCCGTCGCGTCGATCCGCGCGGCTGGTCTTACCCGCGGCGAGTTCCTGGCCGGCCAGCAAGGGACGTTCTACGCCGCGGCCGCTGCGGATCCCGAGCGGGCACCGGAGCTGTGGACCGCGACCCGGGCCGAGCGCGAAGCCACGTACATGGCCGCCGAGCACGCCGGCCACCCGCGAGGGACCGAGGAGGAGAAGAATGACGTGGGTGGATACGAAGGCGTCGCGCTCGCCGTGATGCGAGCGATAGCCCGCGACGAGCGGAGCACGATGATCCTCGACGTGGCCAACCGCGGCACGGTCGCCGGGCTACCCCACGACGCCGTCGTCGAAGTGCCGGTGACCGTCGGGGGCGACGGCCCCTCTGCCCTGGCGGTGTCGCCGCCGACGCTCTACCAGGTCGGCCTCATGGCCCAGGTGAAGCACGTCGAACGGCTCACCATCGAGGCCGCCGTCACGGGGTCCTCCGAGCTGGCCGAGCAGGCGTTCGCCCACCACCCCCTCGTCGACTCGGTGACCGTGGCGCGGGACCTGCTGCGGGCATACCGGGAGCGCATCCCCGAGGTGGCCGACGTGTTCCAGCGGCGTCAGACGCGACGGTCGAGCAGCCCGGTGTCGACGTCGTAGAGAAACCCGCCGACCGCCACGCGTGCCGGGATAAGCGGATGGGTGCGAATCCGGCGGACGTCCTCATGCAGGGCCGCCTCCTGGTCCTCGACGACGTGGAAGACCTGCCACGACGCGTCCTGACCGGCTGAGGCGCTGACCCGGTCCCGCAGTTCGGCCGCCGTGCTGGAAGCGACCGCGCAGCGGGTATGCGGGATCACCAGGACGCGCTGCACGTTCAGCAGGTGCACCCCGAGGACGATCGCCTCCAGCGCTGCCGCGTCGATGCGTCCGCCCGGGTTGCGGAAGATCTTGGCGTCACCCGGCATGAGCCCGATCATCCGCAGGGGGTCGATCCGCGAGTCCATGCACGTCACCATGGCGACGCCGGCCCGGGCCACACCGTCGAACCCCTGAAGGCCGAAGTGGTCGGCGAATGCACGGTTCGCCGCGAGCAGGTCGTCGAACTGTTGGTCGTCCATCACAGGGGACAGCCTGCCGCGCGGGACGCCCTCACGCGGAGCGGGGTCCCTTCTTGCGGACACAGGGCGGCTGCGGAGCGCCGATGCGTGCGGCTGACGGCCGCGGATGCCCGGTTTGGTGGGGTTCAGTCGTGATGGGCTGGACGTGAAAATCCCACGGGCGCAACGAGGGTCGGCGCACCGTGCGAGGAAACGGTGCAGGTCACAATTGGGGAATTCCTGTTGTCGCTGTGGCGCAGATCACCTGGTGTGGTGTTGCATGGGCCGCAGACCAACGAAGGAGCTGACCAGAGGCGACCCAGCGCCTCGAACCAGGCGGGCCGGCGATGAAGCCGGTTCTTCTGTCGCCCGGCCGGGAGCGGCCGGCCCTCGTGGGGCCAAGGACGGTCCCCAGATCACCTCCAGAGGAGGAGTTCAGAACAATGATCACTCGCAGGGCAAGCGTGACCGCTCTCGTCGCCGTGGCCGTCGCCGGTCTCGCGTCGGGATGCCTCTCATCGGGGGGAGGCGGTTCCAGCAGTGGGGAAGGAACGGCCGCCGGCCCCGGCAAGAGCACGATCGAGATCATGTACGGCCTCGGCCCTGACACGGAGCCGGGATTCAAGGCGGACGTCGAGAAGTGGGCCGCCGCGAACGGCATCACGCTCAAGCTGACCAAGGCTGCGTCGTGGGACACCGAGATCCGTGCCCGCGTCGCCGGCGGGAACCCGCCGGACGTGGGTCTCTTCCCGCAGCCCGGTCTGATGTGCGACCTGGCCAAGCAGAAGAAGGTCATCCCGTTCGACGACGCCACCGTCGCCACTGACAAGCAGACGCTTGTCCCCGGCTTCGCCGAGGCCGGTACTTGCGCGGACGGCAAGGTCTACGGCCTCCCGAACGAGGTGAGCGTCAAGAGCATCCTCTGGACGGACAAGCCCGCGTTCAGCGCCGCCGGCCTCACCGCTCCCAAGTCGCTCGACGAGATGCTCACCCTGACCGACAAGATCAAGTCGAGCGGCAAGACGCCGTGGTGCATCGCGGCCGAGTCGGGCCAGGCGACCGGTTGGCCGATCACCGACTGGATCGAGGACCTCGTCCTCCGTCTGGCTGGACCGGACAACTACGACAAGTGGGTCACCGGGGCACTGAAGTTCAACAGCCCGGAGATCAAGCCGGCGTGGGAGTACTTCCAGAAGATCGCCTTCACCGACGGCAACGTCCGCGGTGGCACGAAGTCGATCGTCGCCACGAACTTCCAGACCGGTGGCAACGCGCTGTTCGACAACCCGCCCGGCTGCTATCTGTTCAAGCAGGCCACCTTCGTGGCGAACAAGGGTGGCTTCCCGGACGCCGTCATCGCCAAGCTGGACACCCAGACAGGGCCGTACGCCTTCCCACCGAAGACCGCGGGCGACAACTCGGTGCTCGTCGCCGGTGACATCGTCGCGGCGTTCAACAACGACGCCAACTCGGTGAAGGTCCGCAACTTCATCGCTAGCAAGGAGAACGGTACCGAGCAGGCAAAGGCCGGAGCCTTCTCCCCGCACAAGTCCGCGGACGTGAGCCTGCTGCCCAACCAGACCCTGCAGACCATCGCCAAGGACGTGCTTTACAGCGCCAAGGCAGCCAGGTTCGACGGGTCCGACTTGATGCCGGCGAAGGTCGGAGCGGGTAGTTTCTGGACTGAGTCGGTCAAGTGGCTCTCAGGGCAACAGGATCTCGACACCACACTGAACAACATCGACGCCAGCTTCCCGAAGACGAGCAGCTAATCGTCACTGGCTGTGGGGGCGTCCGCGAGGTCGTCCCCACAGCAGCCTGCTGACCTCCGACGTCTCACTCACCACCATCAGAGAGGATGTGGGGCTTTGGGTATCAAGATCGCCAACGCCGTGCTCGCCGTGATCGGCGGCATCGGCGGAGCCATGATCATCTTCTGGCTCCTCAACAAGCTCGCCGAGTCGCTCAAGGGCAAGTGGGAGGACCGGGTCAAGCCATGGATGTTCGCGGGGCCGGCGATCCTGGCCATCGGGGTCTACCTTATCTACCCCGCGATTCAGACGATTCAGTTCAGCTTCGCCAACGAGGACTCGACGGCATACGTGGGGTTCAAGAACTACCAAGCCCTGCTCACCGACTCGACGTTCCTGTTGGTCCTCCTCAACAACCTGCTGTGGATCATCATCGTCCCGGTCGCAACGGTGGCGCTCGGGCTCGGGGTCGCCGTCCTAGCAGACAG
>JBKPKI010000052.1:0-24161 GCA_046731055.1 Actinomycetota bacterium
CAGTGTGTGTGGAGTCAACGTTGAAATACCACTCTGGTCGTTCTGGATATCTAACCTCGGTCCGTGATCCGGATCAGGGACAGTGCCTGGTGGGTAGTTTAACTGGGGCGGTTGCCTCCTAAAAGGTAACGGAGGCGCTCAAAGGTTCCCTCAGCCTGGTTGGCAATCAGGTTTCGAGTGTAAGTGCACAAGGGAGCTTGACTGCGAGAGAGACATCTCGAGCAGGGACGAAAGTCGGAACTAGTGACCCGGCGGTGGCTTGTGGAAGCGCCGTCGCTCAACGGATAAAAGGTACCCCGGGGATAACAGGCTGATCTTGCCCAAGAGTCCATATCGACGGCATGGTTTGGCACCTCGATGTCGGCTCGTCGCATCCTGGGGGTGGAGTTGCTCCCAAGGGTTGGGCTGTTCGCCCATTAAAGCGGTACGCGAGCTGGGTTTAGAACGTCGTGAGACAGTTCGGTCCCTATCCGCTGTGCGCGTAGGAAACTTGAGAAGGGCTGACCCTAGTACGAGAGGACCGGGTTGGACGAACCTCTGGTGTGTCAGTTGTCCTGCCAAGGGCACCGCTGATTAGCTACGTTCGGAAGTGATAACCGCTGAAAGCATCTAAGCGGGAAGCACGCTTCAAGATGAGGTTTCCATGGGGTTCGCCCCGAGAGGCTCCCGGCTAGACTACCGGGTTGATAGGCCAGACGTGGAAGTGCAGTAATGCATGTAGCTGACTGGTACTAATAAGCCGACAACTTGATACACACCCAAAGATTTTTCTGCGTGTTCGCGTCCACTGTGCAGTTCCCGAGATACGGTCGGGACGACTGACATCTCCATAGAGTTTCGGCTGTCATAGCGAAGGGGAAACGCCCGGCTCCATTCCGAACCCGGAAGCTAAGCCCTTCAGCGCCGATGGTACTGCACTGGTGACGGTGTGGGAGAGTAGGACGCAGCCGGACATACTTTCAAGCGCCCCGCCTGGATTCTCCGAATCTCGGGCGGGGCGCTTTGTCGTGCCCGGAATCCGGTATCCCGCCCCGAAAGCCGCCCCACTAGGGTTTCGGTCATGAGCCAGCAGGACCGTTCCGGCGGCCGGCGTAACGGTCGAAGCCCTCGGCCGGACGCTTCGCGCCGGGGCGGGGGGCGTTCTGGTAGCGCTGGGAACGCCACGCGCGGGGCGACGTCGCGGCGTGAGGACACGGGACGACGTTCCGACAGCGAGCGAACCGGTGGTGGTGGTCAGCGGCTCACGCCCACGCGCCCGCGGCGGCCCGAGCCCGCCATCGCCGACGGTGTCACGGGCAAAGAGCTCGACCGCGCGGTATGGACCCAGCTGCGGACACTGAGCAAGGAGAACGCGGAGGGCGTCGCCCAGCATCTCGTCATGGCCGCGCTCCTGCTCGACACCGATCTCGAGGCGGCTCAGGCTCACGCCGAGACGGCGGTCCGCCGCGCCGGGCGGGTGCCCGCCGCGCGAGAAGCGCTGGGATTGGTCGCCTACCGGAAGGGCGACTGGGCCAAGGCCCTCGCTGAGTTTCGGACGGTGCGACGTCTCTCCGGTTCGTCCCACCTGCTACCGCTCATGGTTGACGCCGAGCGGGCGCTCGGCCGTCGCGACCGCGCCCTGGAGCTCGCCTCGACGCCGGAGGCCCGGACACTGGCCCGCGACGAGAGGGTCGAGCTGGCAATCGTCGTGTCCGGGATCCGCCGGGACCAGGGCCAGCTCGACGCCGCGGTCGCCGGTCTGCAGATCCCCGAGCTCGACCCGAGCCGACGCAAGCCGTGGAGCGCCAGGCTGTTCTACGCGTACGCAGACGCGCTGCTGGCCCTCGGCGACCCCGCGGCTGCCCGGGAATGGTTCCGGTACGCGGTCGACGCTGACGAGACCCTGGAGACCGACGCGGCGGAGCGGGTCGAGGAGCTCGACGGCGTCCAGCAGGTCGACCTGCTGCAGGACGAGGATCCCGACGAGGACCCTGACCAGCCCTCCGACCGTGGTTGAGGTCCTGGCGGAGCGATATCCCGGGCTGGTCTGCGACCTCGACGGTGTCGTCCGCCGCGGGTCGGTGGCGGTCCCCTACGCCGTCGAGCAGCTCACCGCGCTGACCGCGTCCGTCGTCTACGCCACGAACAACGCCTCGCTGACCCCTCAGGAGGTCGCCGGCCAGCTGGTGGGGCTGGGGCTGGCGGTCGGCCCCGACCAGGTCGTCACGAGTTCGCAGGCGGCCGCGGCATACGTCGCCTCCCTGTTCCCCGCCGGAGCGCCGGTGCTCTCCGTCGGCGGTCCCGGGGTGGCCGCCGCGCTCGCCGAGGTGGGCCTTACGCCCGTACCCACCGCCGAGGCGGGAGTCGTAGCCGTGCTGCAGGGCTACGGCCCCGACGTCACCGCCCTGGACCTGGCCGAGGCGAGCTACGCGATCGAGGGGGGAGCCACCTGGGTGGCGACCAATCGGGACGCGACACTGCCGACCCATCGTGGGATCGCGCCTGGGAACGGAGCACTGCTCGGCGCCGTAGCCACCGCGACCGGCCGGCAGCCAAGCGCATCGGCCGGGAAGCCCGAACCGCCGCTCTACGACTTGTCCGTGACTCGCCTTGGCCTGCCCAAGTCAGACGTCCTGGCCATCGGGGACCGGCTGGACACCGACATCCTCGGCGCCATGGCGGCCGGCCTCGACTCGCTCTGGGTGCTGACTGGGGTCGACGACCTCCTCAGCTTTGCCACGGCGCCCGGACGACCGGCCCCGACGTACGCCGCCGGCGACCTGCGCGCGCTCGCCCACCCGCCGCTGGTGCCGCGGCGGGAGGGTCAGGAGTGGGTATGCGGCACCGTCCGGCTCGCCGTGGGCTGGGAGCACGGCGACGCCGTCGTACGCTGCTCCGGGGCGGACGACGCGGATGCCCTGATCGGTGTAGCCACGGCCGCCCTGGTCCACGGCCGCGACACCATCGGCGCCCCCGGTGGCGTACTGGTCCGGATCGCTACGACCGTGGCGGAGGAGCTGGTCCGACTCGCCACCGAGCCGGGCGGGGTCGCAGCGCAGTAGCGTGGGCCGCCAAGGGATCGGGACAGACGCCGGCGACGGAGGGAGACAGTAATGGCCATGGAGGGACTTCGCGGCTATCTGCAGCTGGCGTCCGGTTTGGCGGAGACATCCCGGGCCAAGGCGCTAGAGGCCGCCTCCGCCCTGCTGTCGTTGTCCAGTGGACTCTCCGGAGGCCGCTCCGGGGCCAGCGTTCAGGTCCAGGTGCAGGACCTGGCCGAAGAACTTCTAGCCGCCGCGGCGGCGAACCGGCGCAGTCTCATCGCGCTGGTGCGGGGCGAGGTCGAGCGAGCCCTGGCCAACAGCCCGATTCCGCCGGACGAGCTCGACCGCGCTCGCGCGGCCGTGGCCAAGCTCTCCGCGGACGTCGATGAGCTCCGGGCTCAGGTGCTGGCCAACCCGGCGGTTGGCGAGGTCGTCGCCAAGTTCGGGCTGACTGGTCACGCCACCTCCCGGCCGGCGGACACGGCTGCTGCCACCACCGAAGCCAGTGGGATGGCATCGTCAAGACCGCAGTCGGCCGAGGACGGGCTGGTGGTGGACGCCGCGCTGACCGCGCCGGTGGAGGAGCCGGCGGCCGCCCCACCGCGACGGCGTCCGCCCCGCAAGGCGGTCGCCGGGCAGGCGGCGGCGACAAAGAAGGCCGCGACGACGAAGAAGGCTTCGACCACGAAGGCTTCGATGAAGAGGGCCGCGACGAAGAAGGCCGCAACGACGAAGGCCGCAACGACGAAGGCCGCGACGACGAAGGCCGCGACGAGGAAGGCCACGAAGTCAGCCTCGAGCTCGGCGACCAAGAAGTCGACGGCCAAGAAGTCCACGGCCAAGAAGTCCACGGCCAAGAAGTCCACGGCCAAGTCGGCGAAGCCCGCGCGGGCCAGCTCAGCGGGCACGTCATGACCGTGGACGACGGCGACCCGACCGGATCGGGCGGGCAGCCACCACCCGCGACCGGGGACCCCTCGGTCGACGCCGCCCTTCAGCGGTTGCACGAGAGCGCTGAGGCCGGCGACCTCGACGAGCAGGCCGAGGTCGGCGAGGCCACGCACCGGGCGCTCCAGGAGCGGCTGGCCGACCTCGGCGGTGGTTGACCACGCCGACCCCCGCGGCATCGGCGGCCTGTCCCGGCTGGACACGGAGCTGGTCCGCCGCGGCCTGGCCCGAAGCCGAGGACAGGCTCGCGACCTGGTCCGCAAGGGTGGCGTCCTGGTCGACGGCAACCCCATGACGAAACCGAGCAGTGGAGTGAGCCCGGCCACCGCCATCACCCTCGCGGAGCGGCCGGATTGCTGGGTGAGCCGGGGCGCATACAAGCTGCAAGGCGGTCTCCGCGTGTTCGGTCCTCGGGGCCTGGAGGTAGCCGGGAAACGGTGCCTGGACGTCGGAGCGAGCACCGGCGGATTCACCCAAGTGCTGCTCGACGCCGGCGCCGCGCACGTCACCGCGCTGGACGTCGGTACCGGCCAGCTCGCCGCGGCGGTCGCCCAAGACCCTCGTGTCGAGGAGCGGTCCGGAACGAGCATTCGTGACGTCCGACCGGGTGACCTTGGCGAGCCGTTCGAGGTCGTCGTCGCCGACCTCAGTTTCATCTCGCTGCAGCTGGTCCTGGGCGTCCTCGCGAGCCTGATGTCCTCCTCCGCCGACGCGGTGCTGCTGGTCAAGCCGCAGTTCGAGGTCGGCCGAGAGCGCCTCGCCCGAACCGGCGTCGTCACCTCGGCCGCCGAGCAGGCGCGAGTGCTGGGCGACGTGCTACAGGCGGCCAAGACGGCGGGCCTGTGGGCTCGCGGGGTAGAACCAAGTCCGATCCGGGGCGCGACGGGGAACCGGGAGTACCTACTCTGGGTCACGACAGATCCCGGCGAGCCGCTCGACAAGCGCGCCGTCGCTCACGCCGTTGCCCGAGCCGCGAAGGGAGCACCGTGACCCGCAGGATCCTGCTCGTGGCGCACCCCAACCGTCCCGGCGTGGTCGACATCGCCCGGAGCGTGGTCAAACAGTTGCGGGCGGCCGACGTGGAGGTGGCGCTGCCACCGGACGAGGCGCACGCCTTCGAGGGCATCGACATCGGGCCGGTGGTCGACGCTGACCCGGACCACCCGACCTCGGGAGCGGAGCTGGTGGTCGTCCTGGGGGGCGACGGAACGATTCTGCGAGGTGCCGAGCACTCGCGGGGGACGAAGGTTCCCCTGCTCGGCGTCAACCTCGGGCACGTCGGCTTCCTCGCCGAGGCCGAGCGCGAGGAGATCCCGGCGATGGTCGACCACATCGTCCGCCGCGCTTACGAGGTCGAGGAGCGGATGACCCTCGCGGTTATGGTCCGGCAGGAGGGCGAGGAGCCGTACCCATGCTGGGCACTCAACGAGGTGAGCGTCGAAAAGGCCGCACGGGAGCGGATGCTGGAGGTCGCGGTCGAGGTAGACGGGAAGCCGTTGTCGGCGTTCGGGTGCGACGGCGTCGTCGTCGCCACCCCGACGGGATCGACCGCATACGCGTTCTCCCTCGGCGGGCCGGTGATCTGGCCCGACGTCGAGGCGATGCTCATGGTCCCCAACGCGGCGCACGCGCTGTTCTCGCGGCCGATCGTCGTGGGGCCGAGGTCCCGCCTGGCGGTCGAGGTCATCCCGCAGGCCGAGGGCCACGGCATCATGTGGTGCGACGGGCGGCGGCAGCTGGAGCTCCGCCCGGGGTCGCGGATCGAGGTAGGCCGCAGCGATGTGCCGGTGCGGCTCGCCCGGCTCAGCGCTTCGCCGTTCACTGACCGGCTGGTGGCCAAGTTCGATCTCAGCATCGACGGTTGGCGCGGGAACGGCCGTTCGCGCTGACGCACGCCTAGTTGGGGTCCCCGCGAAGTTTCGGAGCGGAGCGGAGGACTTCGTGGGGTGACTCGTCGGGGTCCCCACGACGTATCGGAGCGGAGCGGGGAACGTCGTGGGGTGACCTAGGGTGATGGCGTGTTCGAGGAGGTCCGGATCCAGGGGGTCGGGGTCATCGACGACGCCGTCCTCGGGCTGAGTCCGGGCCTCAACGTCGTCACCGGGGAGACCGGCGCCGGCAAGACGATGGTCGTCTCAGGCTTGGGGTTGCTCCTCGGTGTGCGGGCCGACGTCGGGCTGGTCCGGGCCGGGCGACGGGCAGCCGTCGTCGAAGGGGTCGTTCGCGTTCCGGCGGACCACCCAGCCCTCGAGAGAGCCGAGGAAGCCGGCGCCGACGTCAGCGACGGTCTACTCCTCGCGCGCACCGTCGGCGCCGACGGACGTTCGCGAGCCCACGTCGGCGGCCGAAGCACCCCCGTGGGGGTCCTCACGGAGATCGGCGAGACCCTCGTCGCCGTGCACGGCCAGGCCGACCAGTGGCGACTGCGGCAGGGCGACCAGCACCGGGAGACGCTCGACGGGTTCGGCGGCGAACCGGTCGTGAAGGCTCTCGACGCATACCGGGAGACTTTCGACGCCCTCTCACGCGCGAGCGCCGAACGCGACCGGCTTCGCCAGCTCTCGCACGAGCGGGCCCGCGAGATCGACGTGCTCCAGGCTGGCCTCGACCGCATCGAGGCCCTGGATCCCGAACCGGGTGAGGACGTCGCCCTGCGGGCGGAGGACGAGCGACTGTCGCACGCCGACAGCCTCCGGCTCGCGGCGGGGCGCGCCCACGCATACCTCGTCGGTGAAGAGGGGTATGCGACGGAGGGGCCAGTCCCGGTCGTCGACGCGCTGTCCGGAGCGCGGTCCGCCCTCGCACCCGTGAGCGACCATGACGCCGCCCTCCGCGAGCTCGAGGGCCGGGTCGCGGAGCTGGCCTACCTGGCTGCCGATCTGGCCGCGGACCTCGCGGCGTACCTCGCCGACGTCGACGTCGACCCGGCAAGGCTGGCCGAGGTGCAACAGCGCCGGGCCGACCTGGCGGGACTGACTCGACGCTACGGCGACACGGTGGACGACGTCCTCGCCTGGGGCAAGGAGGCGGCCGCGACGCTCACCGAGCTCCTTGCCGCGGACGACCGAGTGGAGCAGCTGGACGCCGAGATCGCCCGGCTGCGGGCCGAGCTCGCCGGTCAGGCGGAAACGCTCACGGCGGCGCGCCAGGCCGCGGCCGGCGAGTTCGCTCGACGGGTCACCGAGGAGCTGGCCCATCTGGCCATGGGCCGCGCCGCGATCTCGGTGTCGGTCACGTCGCGGGACGACCCGGACGGCCTCGAGGTCGGGAAGCGGACCGTCCGCTGGACCCGGTCGGGGGTCGACGACGTCGAGATCCTGCTCGTCTCCGGCCCTGGCAACCCGGCCCGCACGGTGGCCAAGGCGGCATCAGGGGGCGAGCTGTCGCGGGTCATGCTGGCCATCGAAGTGGTCGGAAATGATGCCGCGGTGCCCACGTTCGTGTTCGACGAGGTCGACGCCGGCGTCGGCGGACGTGCCGCCGTGGACGTCGGCGCCCGGCTGGCGACGCTGGCCAGGCACGCGCAGGTGGTCGTCGTCACCCACCTGGCACAGGTGGCCGCATTCGCCGACCGGCACCTCGTCGTCCGCAAAAGCGACGACGGCGTGGTGACGGCGAGCAACGTGGCGGTGCTCGAGGGCGACGAACGGCTGCAGGAGCTCTCCCGGATGATGGGTGGCGACGCCACATCGGCGGCGGGACTGGAGCACGCCCGCGAGCTGCTCGCCCAGGCCACGGCTCTGCGCTCCACATCCGGTCAGGGGCGCTGAGCGCCACCTGGAGGCGGGCCGGCGCGGAGGTCCACCCGCCGAGGCGTGGCACCATGGACGGCGATGTCGTTCAGCCGAGTGAGACCACCGGTGGTCTCTTCGCGGTCTTCCGCCGCGGCGGGGCTGGTCGTTGCCGCGTGGGCCCTGCTCCTCGCGGTCGTGACGATGATCCGCTGGCCGGTGTTGTCCTGGTCGGTCGGGGCGACGTGCCTGGGCACGGTGTACCAGGCGGTGAACGCCGTCCCCACCGTCCTCTTCGACGTCGCGGCCGGCTGCGCCGTCGCGTCCGTCGTCGTCCCGATGCTGGTGGGGGCGTTGGGCCGCGGTCGGGCGCGTGACGTGTCGCGGCTGGAGTCGGCGGTGCTCACCTGGACCGTCCTGGTCCTCGGCCTGTGCTCGATCGGCGTCGGAGTGGCCGCGCGGCCGCTCGCGAGCGCACTGGTCGGGGACAGCGGGTGCACTGGCGCCGTCGAGGCGGCGGCCGACATGTTGCGGTGGTTCGCCCCCCAGCCGCTCCTGCTCGGCGCCGGGGTCGTGCTCGGTGGAATCCTCCGAGCGCACGGGCGCCCGCTCGCTGCGGCGGCCGGACCGGCGCTGGCGGCCCTGGTGACGGTGGGCAGCCTGGTGACCTTCCGCGTTCTCGCCTCCGCCGGCGACGCCACGGGCGTGTCGGGATCTCATCTCGCTGTTCTTGCGGGTGGGACGACACTGGCCGCGCTGGTCCTTGCCGCCGTCCCGGCGGTGCTGGGCTGGCGAGACGGCCTCACGATCCGGCCCACCTTCCGCGTTCCCAGGATCTTGGCCGCTGAGACCCGCGGAGTCGCGCAGGCGTGCGTCCTCACGCTGCTGGGGCAGCTGTTCGGCGCGGTGGCGGCCGTGGTCGTGACGTCACGGGCGGGGGTCGGCGTGCTTCCGGTCCACGCGTACGTCCACGGCACCCTGCTGCTCGCCTACGCTGCTCTGCTGTGGCCGCTCGTTGCGGGCATCGTGCCCCGGTTGGCCGGCGCTCCGGTGGCACCCGTCGGTCCTGTCGAACTCGACCAGACGATGGTGCTCACGCGGTCGGCACGGCACCGGAAGCCACCTGCGGTCGGCACGCTGGCCGCGCAGGCGCGCGCCGCCGTTGCTCTAGGTGCCGTCGGGTGCTCCGCCCTCGTGGCGGCGGCGGGCCCGGTGAGCGGTTTCTTCAGCGGCGTGGACCGAGCTCGAGAGACCGCTCTGGGGCGCGTCGCCCTGGAGGCGCTCACCCCCGGTCTCTGGGCCGTGGCGCCGACCCTGGTCCTGCTCGGTCTGGCGGCCGTGCTCTCGGCGGCGCTCTACGTGCGGGGTCGGCCGTTCGTCGCGGGGGGTGCCATCGCCGCGGCCTGGCTCATCGCCGGCGGCATCCCTCTGGTCGCGGTCATGCCGGGCGCCACACCGGTCTGGACCCTCGTGGCCCTCGGCGCCGCCACCCTCGTCGGGCTGACCGTCGCGACGCTCGACCTGCTCGCCGCAACGTCCCGCGCGTGGGGCCCCCGATCCCTTACCGGCCTAGGCCGAACCGTGTTCGTCGGCGTGATCGGGGCGGCCCTCGGAGCCGCCGCGGGCGTGCTGGCCGACCAGGGGTGGACCGTGTCAGGGGCGTGGGCGAACGCTGGTGCCGCAGTGGCCCTGGCCGCCTTGAGCGCCCTGGTCACGGTGGCCACGTTGGCCGCTTTCGACCGGGACGTCGTCCGCCGGCTGTGGCGGCCGGGACCGACCGACACCGAGCCGGACGCGTAGCCACGCCGTCGGGGGCGTCTCGCCGGGCGCTCACGGACGCGTGACATAGACTGCAATCCCGTGGTGGAGCAGACCAAGCACATCTTCGTGACCGGGGGCGTCGCCTCCTCGCTCGGCAAGGGGCTCACCGCCAGCAGCCTGGGGCATCTGCTTCGCGCTCGCGGTCTGCGGGTCACGATGCAGAAGCTCGACCCGTACCTGAACGTCGACCCGGGAACGATGAACCCGTTCCAGCACGGCGAGGTCTTCGTCACCGACGACGGCGCCGAGACGGACCTCGACATCGGCCACTACGAGCGGTTCCTCGACGTCAACCTGCAGGGCAGCGCCAACGTCACCACCGGCCAGATCTACAACCGCGTCATCGCCAAGGAGCGTCGCGGCGAGTACCTCGGCGACACCGTCCAGGTGATCCCGCACATCACCAACGAGATCAAGGCGCGGATGCGGGCGACGGCCACCGGCGACAAGGACGCCCCGGACGTCATCATCACCGAGATCGGCGGCACGGTCGGCGACATCGAGTCGCTGCCGTTCCTTGAAGCCGCCCGGCAAGTGCGCCATGACGTCGGCCGCGACAACGTCTTCTTCCTCCACGTCTCCCTCGTGCCGTACCTGGCGCCGAGCGGCGAGCTCAAGACCAAGCCGACCCAGCACTCAGTGGCCGCGCTGCGCCAGGTCGGTATCCAACCCGACGGCCTGGTGCTGCGGGCGGACCGTGAGATCCCCGACGGCATCAAGCGGAAGATCTCGCTGATGTGCGACGTCGAGACGGCCGCGTGCGCGGCGGCGGTCGACGCGCCCTCCATCTACGACATCCCGAAGGTGCTGCACCGTGAGGGCCTCGACGCCTACGTGATCCGCCGGCTGGGACTTCCGTTCCACGACGTGGACTGGCGCGAGTGGGACCGGATGCTGCTGCGGGTCCACGACCCGGAGCACGTCGTCGAGATCGCGTTGGTGGGCAAGTACATCGACCTACCCGACGCGTACCTCTCGGTCACCGAGGCGATGCGGGCCGGCGGGTTCCAGCACAACGCGAAGGTGCTCATCCGCTGGGTGGCCAGCGACGAGTGCCAGACCGAGACCGGTGCCCAGAAGGCCCTCGGCGGTGTCGATGCGGTATTGATCCCGGGCGGGTTCGGCGTGCGCGGGATCGAGGGCAAGGTCGGGGCGATTCGGTGGGCCCGGGAGCGTCAGGTGCCGACCCTCGGCATCTGCCTCGGGTTGCAGTGCATGGTGATCGAGTATGCGCGCAACGTCGCCGGCATCCACGGCGCCTCGTCGTCGGAGTTCGATCCGCAGACCCCGGCTCCGGTGATCGCGACGATGGAGGAGCAGAAGGCCTTCGTCGAGGGTGCCGGCGACCTGGGCGGCACCATGCGTCTGGGCCTCTACCCCGCGCTGCTGGCCGAGGGCAGCATCGTGGCGAAAGCCTACGGGGTCACCGAAGTCGAGGAGCGGCACCGACACCGCTATGAGGTCAACAACGCGTACCGGGCGCAGCTGGAGGAGTCCGGCATGCTGTTCAGCGGCCTTTCGCCGGACCGCGAGCTCATCGAGTTCATCGAGCTGCCCGTTGATGTGCATCCGTATTTCGTTGCTACTCAAGCTCATCCGGAGTTCCTCTCGCGCCCGCATCGCGCCCACCCCCTGTTCGCGGGACTGGTCGAAGCCGCCCTGGACCGGCAGCGCGGCGAGCGCCTCGTCGAGGTCACTCGCGACGGCTACTCCGAGGGGTACGTCTCCGCGCAGCCCGTCTCCGCGCATTCGGCCTGACGCGTGGACCTGCCTGTCGGAACCCTCGCCGACCTGCGCGACGAGGAGGTCGAACCGACCGTCACGTCGTCCGAGACGCTGTTCGAGGGCAAGATCTTCGAGCTGCGCCGCGAGACCGTCGACCTCGGCGACCACGGTGACGTCACCCGGGAGTACCTCCACCACACCGGGGCCGTCATCGTCGTCGCCCTCCGCGAGATCGACGGCGTCGACCATCTGGTGATGATCCGGCAGTACCGGCACCCGGTCCGGCGCACCGAGTGGGAGCTTCCCGCCGGTCTTCGCGACGTCAGCGACGAGCTGCCCACGGTCACCGCCGCGCGGGAGCTGGCCGAGGAGGTGGAGCTGCGGGCCGAGCGCTGGGATCTACTCGTCGACCTCTTCGCGTCGCCGGGCAGCACGTCGGAGGTGATGCGGATCTTCCTGGCGCGGGGTGTCTCCGAGATCGCGGACGGCGCCTTCGACCGGACCGGTGAGGAGGCGGGGATAACCGGCATCTGGGTACCGCTCGACGACGCATACAGGGCGGTCCTGGGCGGGCGCATCCACAACCCGGGCGCCGTGGTCGGCGTTCTGGCCGCCTGGGGATCCCGACAGCAGGGCTGGGCCACGTTGCAGCCGGCCGACGCCCCCTGGCCGTGGTACCCCTGACCGCATGACCGCCGAGGGTGGCGTCCGCGTCAGCGTGTGCCTCGCCGCCCACGACGGAGCGGAGTTTCTCGGGGAACAAGTCCGGTCGATCCTCGATCAGCTTGGTCCGTCGGACGAGCTCGTGGTCGTCGACGACGCCAGTTCCGACGGGACCGTCTCGGTGCTCGAGTCGTTCGGTGACCTGCGAATCGCTTTGCACCACAACGAGTCCAATGTCGGGTATGTCAGGACGTTCGAACGGGCGCTGGGTCTGGCGCGGGGCGCATACGTGCTGCTCTGCGACCAGGACGACGTCTGGATGCCGGGCCGGTTGGAGGCCATGGTCGCGGCCCTCGACCGCGACGGGGTGGTCGCCACGAGCGTGGCGATCCTCGGTGCGCCGACCGGGCCGCCACGATGGATACTCCGTGACAAGGACTCGCACCGGTATGCCACGAACGTCGCCGCCGTGCTGGTCGGCGTGCGCTGGTACTTCGGGTGTGCGATGGGACTGCGCCGGGACGTCCTCGGGACCGTGCTGCCGTTCCCGTCCTGGCTGACCGAGTCTCACGACCTATGGATCGGCCTCGTCGGCAACACTCTCCATGAGATGCGGCACCTCGAGGCGCCGTCGGTGGCGCGGCGGCTGCACGACGCGAACCAGACGCCGACCCGGTGGCGGTCGCTGCCGGAGATCCTCCGCGCCCGGGTGATGCTGGCCCGCTGCCTGGTGGAGGCGCGCCGCCGCGCGGCCCGCCGCCACGCGCGCTGAGTGACCAGACTCAGATGTTTGTTGGGTCTCGGGCTCACGACCGAAATTCCGAGGGAACATCTGAGTTCGGTCGCTCATGGGGCGGCCGCGCATGATGGGGCGTGCCCAATCCGCTCTCTCGGCTGCCTCCGGCGCGGCGCCGGTTCGCGGTGACAGTCATCGGGCTGGTCGCGGCGGTCGTGGGCGTCGTGGCCGCGCTCGGGGTGTGGACCGCCGTCCGGGACCGAGCCACGGCTACGGTCGACCAGAGTGTGGCCGGCCCGGTCCTGATGGTTCCGGGTTACGGCGGGTCAGCGGCCTCCCTTTCGGGGCTGGCCAGCCGCCTGCGTGACGCCGGCCGGGACGTCACCGTCGTCGCTCTTCCGGACCGTGGACAGGGCGATCTCGCAGCTCAAGCCGACGCGCTGAGCTCCGCCGTCGACGCGGTCCTGGCCCGCACCGGCGCGAGAGCGGTCGACGTCGTCGGCTACTCCGCGGGGGGAGTGGTCGCGCGCCTGTGGGCCACCGAGCAGGCCGGGGCCGGTCAGGTCCGGCGCCTGGTGATGCTCGGGTCGCCGTTGCACGGCACCGACGTCGCCCGACTCGGGACGCTGGTGTCAGGAACCTGCCCACTGGCCTGCCAGCAGCTGGCACCGGACAGCGCCGTCCTCTCCCGGCTGGACGCCGAGCCGCTGCCGGCGGGCGCTCTCGCCCTGTCGCTGTGGACCGCGAGCGACGAGGTCGTCCAGCCACCGACCTCCTCGGTCGAGGAGGACGTCCCGAGCCCGTCGGTCCAGAGCGTCTGCCCGTCGAGGACTGTGAACCACGGCAGCCTGCCGACCGACCGGGTCGCCCAGAGCATCGTGGTGGAAGCCTTGGGAACCGGTCTGATTCCCGCCTTCGGACCCGACGACTGCGCGCGCCTCAGCTCGTGACGTCACGGGTCGCAAAGTTGGCCCAGGCTGCCAGTAGCAGGACGCCGAGGTAGACGGCCTGCAGGGCGATGCCCCGGGTCACGTTGCTCCAGAGGATCGGGTCGCGGTAGAGGTCGACGAAGGACAGCCAGTATCGCGTGGGCAGGTAGGGCTGCAGCGGTCGCGCGGCGTCCACGGTCAGCAGCAGCGACGAGCCGATGAGAAAGGCCAGCGCACCGAGCGTGGCGGACAGCGGCGAGTCGGTCGTCGTCGAGAGGAAAAGAGCCATCGCCGCGACACCCAGCATCGAGAACGTCACGAGCAGGATGGCCGCAACGGTCCGCCAGGCCACCTGCTCCGGCGTCAGCAGCGACCCCGAGATGCTCACCATGGCCTGGGACAGCGGCGCGTCACCGAGGAGGAAGTGCCCGACCACGAACCCCAAGGCCGTCACACTGACCACGCCGAGGAGGACGAAAACCACGACCGAGACGAGCTTGGCGACGAGCAGCCGGGTGCGGCCGACCGGACGCACGAGGACGTACCGCAGCGTTCCCGCCTGCGCCTCCCCGGCCACCGCGTCGCCGGCGACGACGGCCACGGCGATGGGGAGGAACAGCGGAAGGACGATGGCCAGGGCCGCAATGGCGAACAGGGAGCCGTTGGCGAGGACGGCAGAGAGGAACGCCGGACCCTGACCCGGCCGCGGCGCGATCCGCGTCCACGCGAGGAGGATGCAGACCAGCGTGGGCAGCAGATTAAGCAGCCCGATCGCGACCCACGTCCGGCGGCGCCCGAACAGCTTGACCAGCTCGACCCGGATCACCGCGCGACCTCTCCCGGTTGGCGGGCGGATGTCCTTGCCTCGATGACCTCGTCGAGCGACCGCCGCTCGGGTCCCAGCTCGGCCACCGGAATCCCCTGGGCCACGAGCCGGGCGTTGACGGCGGCCGGGTCGGCGGCCCGCACGAGCACCCGTTGGCCGTTCACGTGATCGACCGCCGGGCCGAGGACCTGCGCCGCTCGAGCGGCATCCGGGGTGACGACCACCGTCCGCCCCGTCGGCGCCCGCAGCGTCGCGAGCGACTCCTGCAGGACGAGCCGGCCGCGGTCGAGCAGCCCGATCCGGGTACACAGCTGGTCGACCTCGGCGAGCTGGTGGCTGGACAGGAACACCGTCGTTCCGGCCGCGTGCAGTTCCTGGAGCAGGGTCCGGACCTCGCGGATACCTTGCGGGTCAAGGCCGTTCGTCGGCTCGTCCAGCACGAGGAGCTCTGGCTGGCGGAGGAGCGCCGCCGCGAGACCCAGCCGTTGCCGCATACCGAGCGAGTAGGCGCGCACGGGCCGACGGCCCACGTCAGCAAGCCCGACGACCTCCAGGGCCCGGCGGGCGCGGTCGGTGCGGTCCCGACGACCGCCGCCCAACGGGCCGCCGGGACCGCCGCTCGCGTCGATCAGGGTCAGGTTGGCGTGCCCCGACAGATGCCCGTATGCGGCGGGTCCCTCCACCAGCGTGCCCACCTTCGGCAGCACCTCGCGGCCGGATCTCGGCATCGGGCGGCCCAGCAGCTCGATCCGGCCCTGCGTCGGCAGGACCAGCCCGAGCAGGCATCGGACGGTGGTCGTCTTCCCGGACCCGTTGGCTCCGAGGAACCCGTAGATGTCGCCGGCCGACACCTCGAGCCCGACGTCGTCGACCGCGGTCACCGAGCCGAACCGCTTGGTCAGGCCCTCGGTGCGGATCATCACGACGTCGCCTCGCTGAGCTCGGTCGCCGCGCGGGCCAGGCCGTCGGCGGTCACCGTCCCGGCAACCAGCCAGGCGAAGCCAGCGCGCGACGTCGTGAGGAGCAGACCCACCGGGCCGACGCCGACGACGACTCCCTCAGGGGTCTCACGGGCACCGGTGCCGAGCCGCAGCTGCTCGCGCAACGATCCCGCGAGCCGGTCGGGTAGCGCGCCGACGGTGACTTGGGTGACTCCACGGCCGTACTCACCGATCGTCGCCCCGGCGGCCGGACTGGACCGGGGAAACCCCAGCAGCGTCTGGGGCGGGACCGGGCCGCCGGACCGGGCGACGTCGCGTACCAAGTCGGAGCGCGGGGTGGGGCGGACGCGGACGCCGGGCGGAACGACGAAGGCCAGGTCGCCCGCCGTTGGCGCCGCGTCGGTGAAGTCGAGAAAGGTGCTCGCCATGGCCGCGACGTCGCCGGTGCGTCCGAACACTTCCACGAGCACGGGGATCCCGGAGGCCGCGTCGGCCCAGACGTCCACCCGACCCACGCTGCTGAGCGGGTCGCTCGGGCTCAGGGACAGCCCTTCGGTGGGCCGGCCGGCCACCCGGCGAGCTGGCAGCGCGAGAATCTCGTCGGGGCGAGCGTCCGAAAGCATCCGGGCCGCCAGCTGTGGTGGCAGCGTGTCGGTGTCCCGGGGCAGCCGGATGGTGCCGTCGGGCTCGGGCGTGGACGTGACGACCCGGTTGTCCTCGTAGTCCCAGGCCAGTGAACCCGACGCGGTCGTGCGCGTGCTGCGCTCGCCGGCGGGCGTGATCGTGTCGGCGCGCCAGTCGGCGGCCGACCGCCACCAGACCCGGACCTGGGTACGTCCGCTGAGCAGGCTGCTGACATCGTCCAGCTGGTCGGTGGTCGGCAGTGCGAGCGAGCCGGTGCTCTCGGCGTATCCGGCGTACGGCCTCGCCGCGGACGCCTCGATCCGGGCCAGCAGCGCTGCAGGGGTCGCGTCGGAAACCGGCACGGGCGCATACCGGACGACGAAGGGGAGGGCGACGAGGACGGCGACGACCGCGGCGCACACTCCCCAGCGCCACCCCGCTCTCATCGGGTCACGGTACGACGCCTCGGTATGCGTCCTCATAGGATGGCCGGGCTGTCCGACCCCTCGATCTCTCGAAGGACCTTCCGTGCTCCGCACCAACGAGGCCGGCTCGCTTCGAGCCGACCAGACCGGCCAGAGCGTCACCCTTGCGGGATGGGTGGCCCGGCGGCGCGATCACGGCGGCGTGGCCTTCCTCGACCTGCGCGACGCGTCTGGTGTCGTCCAGGTCGTCGCTCGCGACGAGGTCTTGCAGGAGGGCGGCGCCCACGACGTCCGCAACGAGTACTGCGTGCAGGTGACCGGCGAGGTTCGCCGGCGGCCGGAGGGCAACGAGAACCCCGACCTGCCCACAGGCGCGGTCGAGGTCGTCGCGTCGTCGATCGACGTGCTGAATCCCAGTGCGCCGCTGCCGTTCCAGATCGACGGCCACGTCAACGTGGGGGAGGAGGCGCGGCTCAAGTACCGCTACCTCGACCTGCGTCGGCCGGCGCCGGCGGCCGCGATCCGGCTGCGGTCGAAGGTGAACGCGGCGGCGCGAGCCGTGTTGGACGCACACGACTTCGTCGAGATCGAGACGCCGACGATGACGCGGTCCACCCCCGAGGGCGCCCGCGACTTCATCGTCCCCGCTCGGCTCGCGCCGGGCAGCTGGTATGCGTTGCCGCAGAGCCCGCAGCTGTTCAAGCAGCTGCTCATGGTCGCCGGGATGGAGCGGTACTACCAGATCGCCCGTTGCTACCGGGACGAGGACTTCCGGGCCGACCGGCAGCCGGAGTTCACCCAGCTCGACATCGAGATGAGCTTCGTCGACGAGGAGGACGTCCTCGCCCTCGGCGAGGAGATCGCGGTGGCGCTCTGGCAGCTCATCGGCGTCGACGTCCCGACGCCGATGCCTCGGCTGACCTACGCCGAGGCGATGGCGCGGTACGGCACGGACAAGCCGGACACCCGGTTCGGGCAGGAGCTCGTGGACTGCACGACGTTCTTCGCCGGGACCGATTTCCGGGTCTTCCAGCAGAAGTACGTCGGTGCCGTCGTGATGCCCGGCGGGGCATCGCAGTCGCGCAAGCAGCTGGACGGCTGGCAGGACTGGGCCAAGCAGCGTGGGGCGCCTGGACTTGCCTACGTGCTGGTCCAGGAGGACGGCTCGTTGGGCGGCGGCGTGGCCAAGTTCCTCGGGGAGACGGAGACGGCGGGGCTTGCCGCGCACGTGGGGGCCGTACCTGGAGACTGCATCTTCTTCGCCGCGGGTGTGCCCAAGGCGTCGCGCATCCTTCTGGGTGCAGCGCGACTCGAGATCGGGTACCGGTGCGGACTCGTCGAGCCAGGTTCGTGGGGGTTCGTCTGGGTCACCGACGCGCCGCTGTTCGAGTCGGCAAGCGAGGCCGAGGCGGCGGGCGACGTGGCGGTGGGCTCCGGAGCATGGACCGCGGTGCACCACGCGTTCACGGCGCCGAAGGAGGAGTTCCTCGAGTCGCTCGAGGGCGATCCCGGTTCGGTGCTGGCGCACGCATACGACATGGTGTGCAACGGCAACGAGATCGGCGGCGGATCCATCCGTATTCACCGGCGCGACGTCCAGGAGCGGGTGTTCGCGCTGATGGGACTCACGCCGGAGCAGGCGCAGGAGAAGTTCGGGTTCCTCCTCGACGCGTTCCAGTACGGCGCGCCGCCGCACGGGGGGATCGCGTTCGGCTGGGACCGCATCTGTGCCCTCCTCTCTGGGTCGGACTCGATCCGCGAGGTCATCGCCTTTCCGAAGTCGGGCGGCGGGTACGACCCGCTCACCGGCGCCCCGGCGCCGATCACCGCGCAGCAGCGCAAGGAGGCTGGGGTCGACGCCCGCCCGTCCTGAACGGGTTCGGTCGCCTGCTTCGGTCGCTCCGCCTGCTTCGGTCGCGGTCCCTACTTCTCCGCACGTGAGGACTTGTTTGGGGCCGATGTCCGAAATGTCCGCCGAAAGGTCATCACGTGCGGAGTTGTTGGCGGGGGGCGGCGGCGGGGGGCGGGGGCGGATGCCATGCGCGGCGAGCCCAGTCGGGAGGCGGCGGGTCGACTACTCCTGGATGCCGTGCCGGGCGTGCCAGCGGGCGAGCGGAGCAGGCGCCCACCAGTTCCATTTTCCGAGCAGAGTCATCGTTGCGGGCACGAGGAGCATCCGGACGAGTGTGGCGTCGAGAATCACGGCGGTGACCAGAGCGATGCCGATCTCCTTGATGATGAGCAGCTGGCCTGCGGCGAAGCCGGCGAAGACGATGACGATCAGCAGCGCCGCCGAGGTGATGATTCGCCCCGACCGCTGCAGCCCGAGCGCGACGGCCCGGTCGTTCGGCACCCCCTGCCGGTGCAGCTCGGCGATCCGGGCGAGCAGGAACAGCTCGTAGTCCATCGACAGGCCGAACCCGAAGGCCAGGACTAGGAACGGGATCATCGACTCGATCGCGCCGACCGACGCGAAGTTGATGAGGCCCTCCAGGTGACCCTGTTGGAAGGTCATCACCAGTACGCCCAGCGCTGCGCCGAGCGACACGACGTTGAGGATGAGGGCCTTGAGGGGGATCACCAGGGACCCGGTCATGAGGAACAGCAGGACGAACGTGCCGAGCACGACAAGGCCGACGGCGTACGGAGCCTTGGAGACCATGCTGGAGAGGAAGTCGCGCTGGCCGGCGGCCTGACCGGTGACATAGGTCGTGAACGCCGGACGGTTCTCTCGCAGCTCGTCGATGACGGTGTCGGTCTGGTCGCCCAGCGGCGGTCCGGCGACCTGTACGGACACCGAGGTGAGATCCGGGGTCAGCGAGCGAGCGGTGGCCCGCTCGACACCGGGCAGGCCCGACACGGAGTCGGCCGCCCACTGCTCGACGGTGGCCAGTGGCGCCTCGGCGACGACCGTCACGTCCGGCGAGCTGAGCGCGGCGTAGTCGCGGTTGAGGTTGTCGAAGAACACCCGCTCCGGCGCGCCCACCGGGAGCATCTCAGCGCCGGACGACGTGAGCCTCATCGAGAGAGCCGGCCACGCGAGCGCCAGGAGGGCGGCCAGGGTGACGACGATGACCACGATCGGCCGGGCCTGGACCATCCGGGCCAGCCTGGAGAATACGCCGTGGTCGGGGCCGGTCTCTCGGCGGCGTGGGATGAGGCGCTTCGAGCCGAGCGCGCAGAGCGCGGGAATGAGGGTCAGGTCGACGACGATGGCCACGAGGACGATCGACACACCCGCGGCACCGATCGCCCGCATGATGCCCGCGTCGAACAGCAGAAGACCACTCAGCGCGATGGCTACCGTGAGGCCGGAGAACAGCACGGTTCGACCGGCCGTGGCGACGGTCCGTGCGGTCGCGGCGATGACGTCCTTGCGGGTGAAGGCGTGGCGCCGCCGCTCCGTGTCGGCCGCGGCGATCCGGCCCAGCTCCTCCCGGTACCGGCTCACGGTCAACAGCCCGTAGTCGATGGACAGACCGAGTCCGAGGAGCGTGACGACGTTGACGACGCTGGCGTCGAGGTCGATGACGTGGGAGAAGGCGAACAGCGAAGCCAGGCCGCCGGCGATCGAGGCGATGGCTCCCGCGATCGGCATCCCCGCGGCCACGAACCCGCCGAAGACGAACACCATGACGACGAACGACAGCGGCAGCGCGATGCCCTCACCGGCTCGCAGGTCCGTCTCGATCTGGTGCGTGATCGCGTCCAGGAGCTGCCGGCCACCACCAACGTCGCCACTGGCACCGGGGAACGCGCCGTTGATCTGACGGAACTGCAGTTCCACCGCCTCGTGCGCCGCCGCTTGTTGCTCGGAAGTCAGGTTCTTCGCGAAGCTCGCCACCGTGACGAACCCGCCGCCACCCGGACTGCCGCCTCGCAAGAACGCCGCGGCCTGCGGGTTCTGCAGGCCACCGGGCAGCAGGAACGGTGAGGTCACCGAGGTGACGTTCGGCACCTGCGCCAGGGTCTGGGTCGCGCTGGTCGCGGCGGCGACGGCGGCGGGGTCGCTGAGATCCGCGCCGGTGACCTGGAGAGTCAGGCTGTCCGAACTGGCCTGATTGGCCTGAATGAGGTCCTGGCCGGTCTGCGCCTCGCTGGGCGCCGACGGGGCGCCGGAGTGCAACCGCTGAAACAGCGACTCACCGGTGATCCCGCCGACCGCCACGGCGAACGCAGCCCCGGTGAGGAGGACCCAGACGATCACGAACCGCCACGGGTGCCGCGCCGAGGTGGCCCCCAGCCGCCCGAGCCGGGTGCGTGGGTAGGTCGGCTCCGGGTATGCGCCGGGCTCGGGTTGATGGTCGGACGGCTCCTCCGAGGCTTCCAGCGACGCCTCGGCGGGCCGAACGTCGACGGTGGCCACGATCCAGGGTAAGCGTGGACCATGGTCTTCTTCATCCTTGTTCCCGGAGCCGGCGGGGACGCCTGGTACTGGCACCGGGTCGTCCCGGCGCTGGCCGCTCGCGGCTACGACGCCGTGGCCGTCGATCTGCCGGCGGCCGACGACACAGCCGGTCTGACGGAGTACGCCGACGCGGTCGTCGCCGCGGCCGGTGACCGTCCGGACCCCGCCCTCGTGGGCCAGTCGATGGCCGGGCTCACCATTCCCCTCGTATGCGACCGCCGGCCGGTGCGCATGCTGGTGCTCCTCAACGCGATGACCCCGCTCCCCGGGGAGTCGGGCGGGGAGTGGTGGGGCAACACCGGCTTCGAGCGGGCCCGACGGGAACAAGCGGAGCGCGACGGGCGCCGGCTTGAGGACGACCCTGACCTGCTGGACGCGTTCTTCCACGACGTACCGGCCGACGTGCGCGAGGAGGCGTTGGCGCGGGGAGAGCCGCCGCAGTCCGGAACCCCCTTCGAAGCGCCATGGCCGATGGCCGCCTGGCCGGACGTGCCGACCCGCTTCCTGGCGGCCCGGGACGACCGGTTCTTCCCGGTCGAGTTCCAACGCCGGGTGGTCTCCGAGCGTCTGGGGATTCCGGTCGAGGAGATGCCCGGCGGGCACCTCGTCGCGCTCAGCCGGCCCGACGAGCTGGCGGACCGGCTCGTCGCATTCGCGCAGGATGTCGCATCGTCGGGCGGGGTCGCTCCGCCCGGATAGCCTCACGTTGATGACCGACAGCGACACCGACCTGTTCGCATCCGTGCGGGAACAGCGGACGGGCGGCCCGGCAGCGGGCGCCGCCGCATCCGAGAACGACCTGTCGCTCCCGCCGCTGGCGGCGCGGATGCGCCCTCGCACCCTCGAGGAGGTCCGCGGCCAGGCGGAGGTCCTGCGACGGGGCAGCCCGCTGCGTCGCCTCGTCGAGGGTTCCGGCGGGCCTGCGGGGCCGCTCTCGGCCATCATCTGGGGTCCGCCCGGCACCGGGAAGACCACCCTGGCCCACCTCGTGGCGAGCGCATCCAACCGTCGCTTCGTCCAGCTCTCCGCGGTCACCGCCGGGGTGAAGGACGTCCGCGAGGTGATGGACCAGGCTCGCCGCGACCGGGACCTCTACGACCGCCAGACCGTTCTGTTCCTCGACGAGATCCACCGGTTCACCAAGGCGCAGCAGGATGCGCTGCTGCCCGGCGTCGAGAACCGGCAGATCGTCCTCGTGGCCGCGACCACCGAGAATCCGTCGTTCAGCGTCATCGCCCCGCTGCTGTCGCGGTCGATCCTCGTCGCCCTCGACCCGTTGTCCGAGGACGAGATCGCCGACCTCGTCGACGCCGCCGTCACGGACGAGCGCGGGCTGGACGGCGCCTTCGTCCTCGAGGACGGCGCGCGAGACCACCTGGTCCGCATCGCCGGCGGCGACGCGCGGCGCGCCCTGACGGCGCTCGAGGCCGCCGCTGGTGTCGCCCTCGATGCGGAACCGCTCTCGACGCATACAGGAGGCGAGGGCCCGACGCCCATCACCCTCGCCCACACCGAGCAGGCCGTCGCACAGGCCGCCGTGCGCTATGACCGGGCCGGCGACCAGCACTACGATGTGGCGAGCGCCCTCATCAAGTCGATGCGCGGCAGCGACGTCGACGCGTCCTTGCACTACTTGGCCCGGATGCTCGAGGCCGGCGAGGACCCGCGGTTCATCGCGCGCCGCATCGTCATCGCCGCGAGCGAGGACGTCGGGATGGCCGACCCTACCGCCCTGCAGACCGCGGTCGCCGCGATGCACGCCGTGGCGCAGATCGGCATGCCGGAGGCGCGGATCATCCTGGCGCAGGCCGTGGTCCACAACGCGATGGCGCCGAAGTCCAACGCCGCATACCTGGCCATCGGCGACGCGATCGCCGACGTCCGCGCCGGCAAGGGCGGCCCGGTGCCCCCGCACCTCCGAGGCAGCGGGTATGCGGGTGCGGCCCGACTGGGGCACGGCGAGGGGTATGTGTACGCCCACGACGCCCCCGACGGCGTGGCCGCCCAGCAGTACCTCCCCGACGACCTCGCGGGAACGACGGACTACTACCGGCCGACCGACCACGGTTTCGAGGAGCGGCTGGCCGTCCGGCTCGCGTGGATCAAGGAGCGCCTCGCAGACCGCTGAGCCGAACGCCTTATCTCGCCGTGGATGCTGCGGGACAATGGCCACCATGGGGGTCGACACCGTCACCGAGCGCCAGGTCGAGCAGCACCAGGCCCGAAGGCCATCGCGCCCGCGTCGGCTGTGGTGGCGGTTGCGTCGCTGGGTCTCGAATCTGCCACGGTTCCCGCTGGCCCTGGCCTTCGTCGGCTACCTGGCATCCGACACGCCGTCCTTGCTTCCCCGGCCGTGGTACTTCCAGGGGCTCATCGGCGGAATCTCGGCGCTGATCTTCTACGTCATCGGCCTCATCCTCGAGGGGATCTGGCACCTGTTCGCCCAGTGGTCCGGGTTCCGCATGACGATCCGGCCGCAGGCGCGCACGGTGCTGCGCCGGATCTGGTACGTCCTTGTCCTCCTCGCCGTGCTGGCCTATCCGTTCATCAACGCCGCGTGGCACCGCTATGTCACGGCGTACGTCGGCGAACAACCCCCCGGGCCGCTCTACCCCTTGGTCAGCATCCTCACCGCCATCCTCGTCGCGGCGCTGTTCATCGGGATCTGGCACCTCTTCCTGAGGCTTACCCACTGGGTGACGGCGCGGCTGGAGCGCCGGGTCGTCCGGGTCGCCATCGCGCGAGTCGTCGCGACCGCCGTGACCGTTCTTGTCGTGGTGGCCGTCTTCGACCAGGTGATCATCCGCGGCCTGCTGCTCGCGGCCCGCGAACAGGCGGACGCCGTCAACAAGATCACCCCGAGCGGAGTGTTCACACCGGCGTCCCCGCTGCGGTCGGGCGGCCCCGGCTCGCTCGTGCCGTGGGACAGCGTCGGCGCCGACGGCAAGTCCTTCCTCTCGTCCGGACCCAATGCGGCGAGGGTCAGCGTGGTCACCCGCGACGAGGAGGCCAAGGAGCCGATCCGGATCTTTGCCAGCACCAGCAGCGACCGCAATCTCGAGGCGACCAAGAACCTCGTCATGGCTGAGATGGACCGGACCAAGGCGTGGGAGCGCAAGGCGATCCTCGTCGTGACGTCGACCAGCACCGGCTTCGTCAACGAGTGGGCTGCGGAGTCGTTCGAGTACCTCCTTCACGGCGACTCGGCGATCGTGACGATGCAGTACTCCACGCTGCCGTCCGCGCTGGGCCTGCTCACCGCACGGGACGAGCCGCCCAAGGTCGGCCGGCTGCTCTTCAAGGCGGTCGCGGCCAAGCTCGCGATGCTTCCGCAGGACGCGCGACCGAAGCTCTACGCCGG